>CAYLIR010000304.1:0-2409 GCA_964383515.1 uncultured Acidimicrobiaceae bacterium | reverse complement strand
GATTGTTCGTGATAGATCCCTGCGGGGGAAAGAAGGACACGAGGACATCGAGGTCGAACGGTATCGATTGGTTGAAGCCGAAACTCTCCGCTGTGGCACCGAGGTTGTCTCCGCCGACATCCATTCCGAGTTGAGCGAATACGGTGTTGCACGACCGGATGAAACCAACCTCGAGGGTGACACTCGTGCCGTCGTTGCACACGTCCTTGTTGTAGTTCATGATCGTGGTGTCAGAGTCGGGGAGCTCCAGAGCGATGGGATCGGAGAACTGGCTCGAAGGGCTCACCACACCGAAGTCGAGACCGCTGGCTGCTGTGATGATCTTGAACACGGATCCGGGCGGGTATGTCTCGTCGATGGCTCTGTTGCGAAGCGGTTCGTCGGGATCGTTCTCGAGTGCTGTGCCCACATCCGCCGCGTCGGGTCCAGTCAGCGTGTTCGGGTCGAACGATGGGTAGCTCACCATGGCAAGGACGGCGCCAGTTCGCGGATCGAGGGCGATGACCGTCCCCTTTTGGCCGCCGAGCGCTTCGGCGGCAACCTCTTGCAATGTGTCCTCGATGGTCAATCGCAGTCCACGAGGCCGCGTGTCGCCCCCGAGGAGGCCGTTGAGTACGCCAGATATGGTCGCGTCCCTGTTGGAAACGAGACTCTGCGACCAGGCTGACTCCAGCCCGGTGGATCCGAACAGCACAGATGTGTATCCCACCATGTGCGCGTAGAGCTCCCCTCGGGGATAGGAACGGACAAAGAGCTTCGGGTCGATGGATGATGGTGTGGACGAGGCGACCAGGACCTCGTCGGAGGTGAGTATCGGGCCGCGCTCTCGGCCTGTCCGTGCTGCCACGACACGGGCGTTGCGGGCGTCGCTGCGGTATTCGGGGCCCCGGATGACCTGAATGTAGGTCACTGCGGCCATGAGGACCGCGAACGCGAAGAACACCGCGTATGCAGCACGCCTCAGGGAGACGTTCATGTCCGCTCCTCATGGGATATCTGGAGCAGCAGCACGAGGATGACCATGTTTGCGAGCAGCGACGACCCGCCATAGGACATGAACGGAAGGGCGATGCCGGTGATCGGGAGGACCCGGAGGACACCGCCGAGGATGATGAACGCCTGAAGTCCTATGACGATAGCGAGCCCACCTGCAAGGAACTTGCGAAACCGGTCCCGCGCGCGGATCGCTATGCCGAATGCTGCACCGACGAGGAGGGCGAATCCCGCGAGCACTGCTATCGATCCAGCGAATCCCATCTCTTCTGCCACTGCAGCGAATATGAAGTCGGTCTCAGCGGCCGGGATGAGGTCGGGTCTGCCAAGGCCGATGCCCGAGCCGGTGAGACTCCCGGACCCGATGGCGAACAGTGCCTGGACGGTCTGGTATCCGGCGTCCTGGAAGTTCGCGAATGGATCGAACCACGCATGGATGCGTCTCGCCACATGGTCGAAGGCCTTGAACGCGACGAGCCCCGCAGCGAGGGCGGTCATGCTGCCGGTGATGAAGTAGAAGGAGCGACCCGTTGCGATGTAGAGCATGCCGATGAAGATGCCGAACAGCAGGAGAGATGCTCCGAGATCCTTTTGATAGATCAAGACGGTGAAAGCCACAGCAGCAGCGATCATGACGGGTCCGAGGTGGCGCGGCTCGGGGATCTTGAACGGTCCGATCTTTCGGTCTACAGCAGACATCGCCTCCGCGTTCTCGGCGAGATAGGAAGCGAGGAACACGGTGATGAGGACCTTCGCGAGCTCACCTGGCTGGAAGCTGAGGTTCCGGGCGGTGCCCGGCAGGCCTATGCGTACCCACAGGCGAGATCCGTTGACGGTTGCACCGTGGATGGGCCAGGAGTCGGGGAAGAGTGGGAGTAGGAGAAGAACCACAGCGATGGTGAGGATGACATAGCGGTACCTGCGCAGGATCGATATCCCGACCTCAGAGAGGGCCCACAGCGCTGTCGCCGCGATCGCTGCGGTGACAACCAGCGACCAACGTTGCACTGATGCGAGTTCAGGGTCGAGGCGGAAGATCTCGATGAACCCGACAGCGGAGAGGAACGCGGCAGTCGGGAGCAGCAGGCTCGATGCTCCGGGTGACCATCGGCGAACGGCCACATGGAGGCCTCCGAACGAAGCAAGGAACGTCAGGAAGGTGATCGTTGCCTGGGCGTCGAGCCAGTTCCCTTTCGTGAACTCGACCATGGCGACGCCGATGGCAGCGAGGAGAGCCGCAGCGACGAGCAGGCCAGCTTCGGCTCTGCGCGTCATTCGAGTGCGTCGATCACGACGACGGTCGTGTTGTCGACGCCTCCAGCCGCGTTCGCCTGTTCGATCAGTGCCCAGGCTGTCGGCTCGACGCCTTCTCCCGCGTCGAGGATCTGCTCGATCGTGAAGTCGGCGACCATCGTT
>CAYLIR010000303.1:0-2428 GCA_964383515.1 uncultured Acidimicrobiaceae bacterium | reverse complement strand
CTCCCCCCTGAACGCGCCGAAACCCCCGCTGAGCGGAGGTTTCACGCTGTAGCCCCGATGGGATTCGAACCCACGCTACCGCCTTGAGAGGAAGGTTCAGGGTGTTCCTGCAATAGGCCGTCCGCCAGCGTTTCCGCCGGAAACACCTTCAGGCACGAGGTTTCCGGGCGTTCACCGCTGAGGACGTTTCGCACCAGTTCGCGTCGATTCATGTCACTTCTCGGCCTGATGCGGCCCAGGCGCGGCCCAAACGCCCACAGACTCGAGGTGGGAATGTACGACAGGCGTCGGATCGCATTGCCGGGGCGATTCAGCCTACGCTGGTGCAGCCAGCGTAGGCAATGGCGATGGTAGAGTGGCCTAGCCGGCGGCACTCACCTGAAGGGTGTCCGTTCGCTCGGTTCATCGCAGTTCGGCGCTGAGGACGCTGTCGACTCTGGTAGCGTAGTCAATCGCGGTCTCGCCGGACCAGCCGCGGCTTGTGATCTCGATGACGATGTCTTCGGTCAGCTGCCACGTCATCGTTATGAGGCGGCCGGGAGACGTCATCGTCGCCAGGTGTTCGCTCAACAGCACCGTCCTAGTCTCACTCGCAGAGGTGATCGTCGGCGCTGGGTGGTCGACGCGGGCGAGTATGACGGAGACTGCGGCGGTGGTGCCCGCTGCTTCGCCGCTGAACTTGCGAGTGATCAAGTCCCCGGTAGGGGCGTCGCCGTGCGGGTCGTTGGTCATCGCCAAACCACGCGGCAGGGGCAGCCGTTCGGCGAGTGCCTCCAAGGAGAGCTTGCTCTCGATACTTGTCGCTGTGGTGGCCTCGTGGGCGAGTCGCTCGGTACCCACCCCGAGGCTCGCCCAAGTTGCGAAGCCTCCGATGACCAGGAAAGTTGCCGCGAAGGCGAACGCTGCGATGATCGGGCCGCTGGGCGACTTGCGGGGCGCGGTGGTGCGCGTGGCTGCGTCGAGTCGCCGACCGAGCTCATCGAGGAATGGGATGTCACTCATTGCGAGGCACCCCCATCGTGCGTGCCAGTCGGTTGAGAACTCGGTGGAGTCTCACCCGAGCGGCGCCTTCGCTGCAGCCGAGTTGTCTGCCGACCTCCTGGAATGCCAGCCCATCGATCACACGAAGTTGGATGAGTCGGCGATCCGCGTCGTTCAAGTTGCCGACCGCTCGTGTCAGCCGATCGCGCCAGGAGGCGATCTCGTCGCGTGCTTCAATCCGTGCGATCGAAGCATCATTGATGGGTGGCCGTTCGACACCGAGTCGGCTGAGCGCCCGCAGCTCCACTCGCTGCTTCCTTCGGTATCGACGGAGCTCGCGACTCGCTATGCCGTACAGCCAGGCACCTCCGGGAGCGCCGGTGCGAACGTATGCCGCACGCTTGGCGAACGCGACAGCGAACGTCTCGGCGACGAGATCCGCGGACGCTTCCGGATCCCACGTCCTCTGGTAGAAGTACGACAGCAGACGTGCCGCCCACCTCTCGTAGAGGACGGAAAAGCTGGTCAGATCTCGCGCCGAGTCGGCAAGGAGCTGTGCGTCCGAACGACGGTCCGTGGCGCTCGACGGCTCGTGTCGAGAATCGTCTCTCGGGGACGTCGGATCTCTCACCCACACTCCCCGGACTGTAGACGCAGTGACATCGGGGCGCCGGCCTGCTCGCACGCGAAACCTCCATCAGCTTCCGACTGACGCTTGCTTCTCAGCAACTTGCGACGGTAGTCCCGGTGTCCGTGTAGTACCACAGGAAATCGACAGGGTTCTTCCAGTACAGGTACCCGTTCCCTCCCGATTGGAAGTACCACGGATCCGAGAGGTAGCCGTTGTAGCGATAGTAGATATCTGAGCCAGCCACTTTGTACAGGAAGTCGTCGGCGCGTCCCCAGGTAGCTGGTCCCACAACACCATCCGCACCCAGCCCCTGCTGGCTCTGCCAGGACATCGTGAGCGACCGAGTGTTCGTGCCAAACACGCCATCGATGCCGGTCGAGCCGCACCGACTGGCAACACCGTCGGAGTAGAGGATGTCTTGCCAGACACCAACGACGTGGCCGACGCTAACGCCACCCGAACAGTAGCCGGACTTGCACAGCTTCTGCTCGTCAGCGAACTGCCTGCTCAACGTCTGGCCATCCCAGATGTCCATTGCTCCTGCAAGGGCGACGCCGGCACCAACCACTGTGAAGAAGGCGACCGCGATAGCGATCGACGCGATCCAATGACCTTTCATGACTGGCCCCCCGCTACGGCTTCTGCGTATTCGAGCAGAGCGTCAGGCGATATCGCGTGTCCGCGAACGACAATCTGCACGATCCGCCCATCCGGTTGATCCCACGCGAGACTCAGCGATGCGTCCCCGTCGATCAATGCCGCAGGATGGTCGGCGACGGCGACCTCTGCGGAACTCCGCTCACCGGTAACGCCCAG
>CAYLIR010000302.1:0-2431 GCA_964383515.1 uncultured Acidimicrobiaceae bacterium | reverse complement strand
ACCGCTCCATCCCTACTCTCGCGGTCTGCTCGCGTCGATCCCCGTGCTCGGTGCACCCAGGGAGACGCTCGAGATCATCCCCGGCGTCGTTCCTTCGTTGATCAACCTCCCGACAGGCTGCCGCTTCGCCGATAGGTGCGTTGCACGCGTCGAGAACGATCTATCGATCTGTACCGAGCAGCGACCCGAACTCCTCGAAGTGTCTCCCGGACACAACGTGCGCTGCTGGCTCTATGCACAGGAGACCGACGATGAGTGAGCCACTCGTTGTCATCAAAGACCTTGTCAAGCAGTTCCCCGTCCGAGGCGGCGTGTTCCAGAGGCAGATCGCAACGGTCAACGCTGTCGCAGGTGTCGACCTCACCATCAACCGGGGCGAGACCGTCGGACTTGTCGGTGAGTCCGGTTGCGGCAAGACCACGCTCGGACGGGCACTCGTTCGCCTCCTCGAGCCAACGTCTGGCACGATCACGTTCGACGGGCAGGACATCACCCACGTCCATGGCAAAGATCTCAAGCCGTTTCGGGCACGGGCGCAGATCGTTTTCCAAGATCCCTACTCCTCCCTCGATCCGCGGACGCAGGTAGGTACTTCGATCGCTGAGGGCTTGAAACTCCATGGAGTCACGAGCAAGGATGAACGCCGCGAGCGTGTCACCGAGATGCTCGAACTCGTAGGCCTCCAAGGCAAGCACGCCGGCAGATACCCCCATGAGTTCTCCGGTGGCCAGCGGCAGCGGATCGGCCTTGCCAGGGCCCTCATCCTCAAGCCCGACCTGGTCGTCGCCGACGAACCCGTGTCAGCACTCGACGTGTCCGTCCAAGCTCAAGTGCTCAACCTGCTCAAGGAACTCCAGCAGGAACTCGATCTCACGATCCTGTTCATCGCCCACAACCTCGCGGTCGTGGAACATGTGAGCGACCGCGTCGCTGTCATGTATCTCGGGCGTATCGCTGAGATCACCGACAGAGACAGCCTCTATCGGAATCCGCTGCACCCGTATACGGAAGCGCTGCTGTCTGCGATCCCCATCCCCGACCCCGACCGGCCCCGCAACCGGCAGATCCTGCAAGGGGAAGTGCCGTCGCCCATCGACCCCCCACCCGGTTGCTTCTTCCATCCGCGGTGCCCTATCGCCAAGGAGGGGCTGTGCAACGTGGAGGTCCCCGAACTACGCCTCGGTGGCGACTCGCCCGACCATCTCGCTGCCTGCCATCTACGCACAGAGAACGCCTCGGCTACAGCCCAGAACTGACGACCCTGTCCGCGGTCCTTGCATCTCAACTGTCGCGATTCCTACTCTTGTGGTGTCAGTGAAAGGACACAGACATGCATTATGGACGGATATTGGCGTTGATAGGTGTTGTGATCGGGGTGGTCGGGCTACTCCTCAAGAAGGCGAGCTCGGCTGGTGAGGCAGCACTTGCACAGCTCAGCCAGATACCCGATGCGGGTTTCCCGGCCGATCTGAACGAGAACACATGGTCGGCCCTCAAGAACGACACGATCTGGGCAGCGTTCCTCTTCGCGATCCTGCTCCTTGTCGTGCTCGTCATCGCATTCCTCCCCGCCGTGACGCTGGCGATGCCAAAGGCATCGGCTTCTCTTGTGGCGATCTCAGGTGCGCTTATGCTCGTGATCGGCATCTTCGCGATTTCGGGCGCAAGCAGCGATGCAAGCACGCTCCAGGATGGCTTCAAGAAGGTCTTCGATGCAGGCTCGATCCCAGAGGCGTTCACCGTATCGATCGGCCTTGGCTGGTACCTGCTTGCTCTCTCTGGCCTGCTCATCGCACTCGGCGGCGTCGCAAGCCTGATGGCATCTTCAGATTCCTGAATCACCCTGCGGTTCGGCACCGCGGTCGATGTCGAGACCGAGGGAGTCGATGATCAGGGAGGCCACGCCACGCGCATCGTCAAGTGAGAACTGGGGCACATCGGTGTCCCAGTTCTCGTCTGTGACCAGGGCGAGCATCTCGTCGAAGTCGCAGAGGAGTTCGGCACTCCGCTGGGCACGGTGCACTTCGATCTTGGGGAAGTCGCCGCGTTTGTAGCCCTCGATGAGCACGAGGTCATAGCCTGCACAATGGCGGGCGATCACCGCATCGAGATCCGCCGATCCGGGTTCGCGTGAGAACGTCGCCACCTGCACAGGAGAGATGCCGAGAACAAGGTCTGCGCCTGCCTCAGCGATGCGATGCGTGTCCTTGCCCGGCGTATCGAAGGAACTCGTATGGTGATGATGCTTCACCACGGCAACGCGCAGGCCAGCATCCTTGAGCGCAGGCACAAGAGCCTCGATGAACGTCGTCTTGCCGGTCTGGGACCGCGCAACGATCGAAACGGTCGGTGGCAAGGCGCGCACAGGTGGTGTGTCCATGGCGCACAAGCCTAGGGCGCGATCGACCTCAGCTGCTTGCCAGAGCGATCC
>CAYLIR010000301.1:0-2434 GCA_964383515.1 uncultured Acidimicrobiaceae bacterium | reverse complement strand
ATCCACCCGCACCGTCGTTCTCGAGCAAGGCATTGGGCTGCGGCGTCACCATACTGATACCTCCCTGGACGTAGAACAGATCCTCCCATCCGTCGTTGTTGTAGTCGAAGAACGTCGTGCCCCAGCTCACACCACCGGCGAGCTCCGCGGTCACACCCGATGAGCTACTGACATCGGTGAAGGTCCCATCGCCATCGTTCATGAGCAGGTGTCCTGGCCCAGCATCTGAGAATGCAAGATCCAAGAAGCCGTCGTTGTTGTAGTCGCCAACACCGAGACCCATTCCGTTGACCGAGAGGCCAACGTTGGCACTGACGCTGCTCTCGATGAAGAGCCAGCCACCGGATCCATCTGAGCCGTCGTTGCGCCACAGTTTGTTCGGCTGATTCGTGCCCCCGATGTTGTCATTGACGACGTAGATGTCTGGATCGCCATCGTTGTCGTAGTCGAACATCGCTGCAGCGAATCCGAGACCGTTGACATCGTCGCAAGGAGCCACCCCGCCGGGGCAGAGATAGCCGGTCCAGTCCGAGAACGTTCCATCGCCGTTGTTGTGGAACAGCACATCCGAGTTGGTACCTCCCGCCGCACAAGTCCCATGCTTGGCGTAGTACACGTCGAGGAATCCGTCGCTATCGATATCGCCCCATGTCGCCGTCTGGATGCGACCGATGTCGTCAAGGCCCGCAGAGCCTGATATGTCGACGAATGAAAGCGACCCAGACCCAACGAGCTGGTTCTCCCACAACGTGTTGCCGCTGCTATTGGCTACGAACAGATCCTGGTCGCCGTCGTTGTCGAAATCGACGAAGACAGCCGCAAAGCTGTCTTCGTCACCAGCGTCGATACCCAACGGGACAGCGGTGTCCGTGAAGTCGACGATACCGTCGAAGTCAGTGTCACCATCGTTTCGATAGAGGTGGTTCGCACCGTCACGGTTCGTCGTGAAGAGATCCTGGTCGCCGTCGCCATCTACATCTGCCCAAGCCGAGCCGATACCGATCGGCATCCCACATTGGCCCCCAACACTGTGGTTCGCCGTGATGCCCGCCGCAGGTGCGACATTGACAAAGGTTGCACCTGCCGGTGGAGGTAGGTAGCCGACAGCTGCCGCGAGCGTTTCGAGCCCGTCCATGACGGTGAGTGTCTGTGTTGCATTCCCCGTCGTCAGCGTTGCTCCGCCAATGCCAGAAACCGTGAGCGTCCCCTCGCCAACGCCAACTGCAACAGTGAAGTCACCGTTGGCGTCCGTCATGGCTGGCCAGGTGTCGCCTGCTGCATCCACGAAGGAAACTCCCACATCTGCCATCCCGGAATCGCTGCCATCCTCGACGCCGTTCCCATCGAGATCCTCGAAGACATGGCCCGATACATCACCCGAGATCGGGGGCGCGATGTCGCCCGTCACGGTCAACGCGTCAACGAGCGTATCGGATCCTCCCCCTGGGTTCGTCACGGTGAGATCACGGAGCCCCGCTGCTGTGTCGCTTGCTGCTACCACGAAGACCCTGATCGTGTCACTGTCGAGCGTCTGCACCTTCTTGATCGTCAGACCTGCACCGGAGAACGACACCGTGCCGCCGTCGATGTAGTTGAGGACGTCGATGTCGAAACGCTTCTTCTTCCCAGGGTCGATCTGTGCAGGGCCGTTCTGGACTCCGATGATCTGTGGCACATCGACCGATGGGGGCTGATAGCCCACAGCGGCAGCTGAAGCAGTCCCACCATCTATGACCGTCACCGACTGGGACGCGTTCGCCGTCGTGAGCGTGTAGCCAAACGGCGCGGTGTACTCGATGTCAGCGTTCCCGAGCGGCATCTGCGTCAGCGCGTAGTTCCCTGCGCTATCGGTCGCAACGGTGTGGTCGGATCCTGTGGCGTCCGTGATCGTCACCGACACCCCGGCAAGGCCGATCTCCGATCCGTCCTCGACGCCGTTCCCGTCATTGTCTTCGAACACACGGCCTTCGATATCGCCGGTTTGAACCGCCATGTATCCCACATCCGCAGCGGCAACCGCAGTGTCGACAACGATCGCTACCGTTTGGCTGCTATTGGCTGTGGTGAGCGACATCGCCGTAGGAGCCGTGTACGTCAGCGTGGCATCGCCGACCGGCAATCCGACAAGCGTCGCGTTCCCCGATCCATCGGTAACAACGTCGTAGCTCGCCCCGCCAGCATCGCCCACGTCCACCACGACGCCGCTCAAGCCCGCGTCCGCTCCGTCTTCGACACCGTTGCCATCGAGGTCTTCGAACACATGGATGGTGAGATCCCCGAGATCTGGCGGCTGTGTGCTCCCCGTGACCAGCAGGGCATCTGGATACGTATGCGACAGCCCATCAGGGTTCGTGACAGTCAGGTCTCTTGGCCCGGACGACGCGTCGGGAACTGCCTGTATGTGCAGCACTACTGTGCCGTCGGCCTTCACGCG
>CAYLIR010000300.1:0-2441 GCA_964383515.1 uncultured Acidimicrobiaceae bacterium | reverse complement strand
CCTGGGCCGGGTGGGCCTCTGCAGGTGCAGGCATCGTGGCGTGCTCGACCACTGCGGTCGATGCAGCCGGTGTTGCCGGGGCGGTTCCGTTCGGGGACGCCTGGGGTGCCGCCGTGTCGGCGAACCGGGCCGCCGTCACCTGTGCAGCGATGTCGGTCTCCATGGCGGCCTCGGTGAGGTCGAGTTGGAGACCGGCATCGACGGCCAGGCCCTTCGGGGGCTCAGGCAGGTCGCCGGTACGGTCCGGTGGCACCTGGGCGAGTTCGTCACGATGGAGGTACTCGACGCCGAGCGTGCGGAACACGTAGTCAACGATCGAGTTCGCCATCTTGATGTTCGGATGGCCCTCGACGATGCCGCGGGGTTCGAACGTTTGGAACGTGAACGTGTCGACGTACTCCTCGAGCGGCACACCGTACTGGAGGCCCTTGCTCACCGCAATGGCGAAACAGCCGAGGATGCCACGCAACGTGGCGCCCTCCTTGGCGAGGTCGAGGAACAGCTCACCGAGCGTGCCGTCGGGGTACTCGCCGGTACGTAGGAACACCTTGTGGCCGCCGATGCGTGCCTCCTGGGTGAACCCTGTGCGCCTGCCGGGGAGCAGGAACCGCGGTCTCGGAAACTTGGCGTATGCCTGGGTCGGGGAGGTGCCAGGCTCGAACACACCGGTGAAGAGATCGACGTCGCGCTCGATGGCGGCGCTGACCTCATCGTCCTCCTCGTCAGAGGTCCCTTCGTCGGACGTTGCCGACAGCGGCTGGGAAGCCTTCGAGCCGTCCCGGTAGAGCGCCATGGCCTTGAGACCGAGCTCCCATGACAGCTTGTAGGACTCCTCGATGTCTTCGACCGTCGCTTCGTTCGGCATGTTGATCGTCTTCGAGATCGCACCCGAGATGAAGGGCTGTGCAGCAGCCATCATCTCGATGTGGCCGATGTGGTGGATGTAGCGAGTGCCGGTCTTCCCGTTCTTGTTCGCGGTGTCGAACACAGGGAGGTGCTCATCGAGTAGCCCAGGCGCTCCTTCGATCGTCTGCCTTCCGCAGATGACGTCGTTGGCAGCGGCGATCTCCTCGGCGGTGAACCCGAGCGCTTCGAGCATGTTGAAACCGAGCCCGTTGTACTCCTCAGGCGTGAACCCAAGGCGCTGCATCGTCTCCTCGCCGAGGATCCACTGGTTGAACGCGAAGCCGAGCTCGAACACCCCGGGGAGAGTCGCATCGATCTTGGCAGTATCCGCCTTCGAGAAGCCGCGGGCGAGCAGCGTCCGTGTGTTGATGTATGGCGAGTTCTCGAGGCTCATCGTCCCAACGACATAGTCGATAATCGACGCGATCGCCGAGGTGGAATAGCCGAGCTTCGCGAGTGCCGGTGCGATCGACTGGTTCGCGATCTTGAAGTAGCCGCCGCCGGCGAGCTTCTTGAACTTCACGAGGGCGAAGTCGGGTTCCACACCGGTCGTGTCGCAGTCCATGAGCAGGCCGATCGTCCCCGTCGGGGCGAGCACGGTCGCCTGGGCGTTGCGGTAGCCGTTCTCCTTGCCGAGCTCGACGGCGAGGTCCCACGCGTTGTGGGCCGCTTCGAGCATGTCGGCGGGGCAGACCTCCTGGTCGATGCCGACGACGGTCTTGGACACGCCCTCGAACTCGAACTGGTCGGCCCCGTAGGCGGCACGGCGGTGGTTCTTCATGACCCGCAGCATGTTCGAGGCGTTCTCGTGGTACTTCGGGAACGGCCCGACGACACCGGCCATCTCAGCGGATGTTGCGTAGGAGTAGCCGGTCAGGATCGCCGTGAGTGCTCCGGCGATCGCCCTGCCTTCGT
The DNA here is from genome assembly GCA_964383515.1 of uncultured Acidimicrobiaceae bacterium. GTDB lineage: Bacteria > Actinomycetota > Acidimicrobiia > Spongiisociales > UBA5794 > JAMBLL01. Next base: position 620 of record CAYLIR010000300.1, on the reverse strand, counting down.
CGGAGTCGTACGCGATACCCATCCGCATGAGCAGCGAACCGAGGTTCGCATAGCCGAGGCCGAGGGTGCGGTAGTCGTAGGAGCCCTGGGCGATCTCCTTGGACGGGAACTGGGCCATCGTGACCGAGATCTCGAGCACCATCGTCCAGAGTCTGGTGGCGTACTCGTACGCATCGAGGTCGAAGATCCCTGTTGCATCGTCGTAGAACTTGCCGAGATTGAGCGATGCGAGGTTGCATGCGGTGTTGTCGAGGAACATGTACTCCGAGCACGGGTTCGACCCGCGGATCTCGCCACCGGCGGGGGAGGTGTGCCACTCGTTGATGGTGGTGTGGAACTGCACACCAGGGTCCGCAGAGGCCCACGCGGCCTGAGCGATCTGGTGCCACAGGTCACGGGCACGAACCGTCTTCATGGTTGAACCGTCGGTGCGTTGGGTGAGGTCCCAGTCCTCGTCGTTCATGACCGCGTCGACGAACGCATGGTCCATGCGCACGGTGTTGTTCGAGTTCTGACCGGACACTGTTGCGTAGGCATCGCCGTTGAAGTCTGCCGAGTACCCACCTGCGATGAGGGCGCGGACCTTCTCTTCCTCGACGGCCTTCCAGGTGATGAACGTT
>CAYLIR010000299.1:0-2459 GCA_964383515.1 uncultured Acidimicrobiaceae bacterium | reverse complement strand
GGAAGACGAAGCGACCGTCGTCGTCACCGTGGAAGACGGAGCAACGGTCGTCGTAGCGCCGGACGCGTCGCCACTGCCGGGGGAACACGCCGCAACGACACATGCAAGTGCGAATGCAATAGCTGCGGTTCGCATTGCACCCCCTTCCCCGTAGAGCCGTCTGTCGGTATGCCTCGTGCGCTACGACCCTAGCAGCTTGGGCTCTGGCAGTGTCGAGACGACCGTTCCGTCTGGGGTCAGCAACACCGTGTGCTCGAAATGGGCAGAGAGAGAACCGTCAGCAGTGACGACGGTCCAACCGTCGTCGAGGACCACAGATGCTTCCGTTCCGATGTTGAACATCGGCTCGATCGCGAGCGCCATCCCGGTCTTCAGCTTCAACCCTTTCCCAGCGGTTCCGTAGTTGGGGACCGAGGGAGCCTCGTGCATCTGACGACCGATCCCGTGACCGACGTACTCGCGCACGACCCCGATGCCGTACGGGTGGGCACAGGCCTCGACCGCAGCGCCGATGTCGCCGAGCCTGTTGCCAGCGACCGCCTGCTCGATCCCGGCCCACAGAGCCCGTTCGGTCACCTCGAGGAGAAGCTGGACCTCGTCGGGCACTGCGCCGACCGCCATCGTGAACGCGGCATCGCCATGCCATCCCTCGTAGATCGCACCTGCATCGATCGAGATGATGTCACCTTCGCGAAGCTTGTAGCCACCGGGGATCCCATGGACGATCGCGGCGTTCGGGGATGTGCAGATCACGCCTGGGAACGGGCGGTCAGGGCCGCCGTATCCGAGGAACGAGGACCTACACCCCCACTCACCGAGCACGTCTCTGGCAACAGCGTCGAGATCCAACGTCGTCGCTCCGGGTGTGGCAGCGTCGCGTACGGCCTGGTGCATGGCGGCCACGCATTGGCCTGCGACCTCCATCTTCTGGAACTCGGCCTCGGTCTTCTTGGTGATGAGGCGGCTACCGTGCACGCTCGACGCCGATCAGTCTGCGACGAGGGCGAGCATGATCCGAGAGAACACATCTGCAACATCACCGACCCCATCGATGCGGTGCACTGCATCCCCGTAGAATGACACGAGCGGCGCCGTCTCTGCCTCGTACACCTCAAGCCTGCGCAGCACTGTCGCCTCGTTGTCGTCGGCTCTGCCTTCTTCAGCCGCCCGTTTCAGCAGCCGATCGACAAGCTCCTCTTGGGGGACATCGAGCAGGACAACCGTGCCGATCGCGTTGACGACAGCATCATTGAGCGCTTCTGCCTGGGGAAGGTTCCTTGGGAAGCCGTCGAGCAGATATCCGCACTTGGCATCGTTTGCACCAAGCCGCTCGTCGACGATCGAGACGACGAGATCGTCGGACACGAGTTCGCCAGCAGCCATGACCTCTTCGACCTCTCTGCCGAGGTCGGTGCCACGCGCCACCGCGTCACGGAGCATCTCGCCTGTGGAGATGTGTGGGATGTGGAGCGCCTTGGCGATCATCGCCGCCTGTGTTCCCTTCCCCGCACCAGGGGGGCCCAGAAAGAGGATTCTTCTCGCCATGTGTTCACTCCCGTTCGTTCGACACGTCACCATGATGTGACGCAAGCTCCCTTCCTAGGAGAGGAAGCCCTCGTAGTTTCGCATTGTCAACTGGCTCTCGATCTGCTTGCTCGTCTCGAGCGCAACGCCTGCAACGATGATGATCGAAACACCCGACAGCCCGACCGGCACGTTCCAGAGATGCCCAAGGAGCGACGGCACGATGGTGACGAACGCGAGGTACAGGGCGCCTGGGAACGTGATCCGCGCCAGCACGTGGCTGAGGTAGTTGACCGTCGCGCGTCCGGGACGGATGCCGGGGATGAATCCACCCTGACGTTGGATCATCTCGGCTTGGCGCTCCGGATCGAACTGGATCGCTGTGTAGAAGTAGGTGAAGAAGACAACGAGCAGTGCAAGGATGCCGATGTACCACAGGCGCGGGGAGAACCCGCCACGCCCCGTCGAGAGCATGTTGTTGTCGATCCAATCCCTGATCGCTGCGCCCCAGCCGGTGGGAGGGAGCGCTGAAGAGATCAGTGCTGGGAAGTACATGATCGAGGTCGCGAAGATGACGGGGATGACGCCAGCCATATTGACCTTGAGCGGAATGTACGTCGACTGCCCACCCATGACCTTACGGCCACGAACCCGCTTCGAGAACTGGACGGGGATCCGGCGCTGGCCTTGTTCGATGTAGATGATCCCAATGGTCAGGGCGAGCATGACCGCGACGATGATGACGAACTGGTATGTAGCAGAGTTCGTCTTCAGGACGAGAAGCTGGCGGGGTATCTGGCTGATGATCGACACGAAGATGAGCAGCGACATGCCGTTGCCGATGCCTCGCTGGGTTATCAACTCGCCCATCCACATCAACAGTGCGGTACCTGCCGTCATGGTGATCACGACGACAATGACCGTCCTCGGCGTGA
>CAYLIR010000298.1:1322-2464 GCA_964383515.1 uncultured Acidimicrobiaceae bacterium | reverse complement strand
TGGTTGACGAGTCAGGATTGTCCCGGTTGGAGTGGGCTGGCCTCATCGCGTTCGCTCTCTCGCTCCTGTACATGATCACCCCGATCCGCGAGCTGATCGTCAACATCATCGGCATCGTCTTCGGTCAGGTCGACGAGGCCACGGGTGAGATCAACGACTTCTCGACAGCCATGCGCGGCATCGCGATCTTCATCGGGGCGGTGGTCGTGTTCATCGGGTCAGGATGGATGGTGCTGTGGACGAACCTTGGCAAGCGGCTTGCCTTCCTGCTCACGGGCGCGGCAACGTTCGGATGGCTGACGATCAACGGCATCCTGTTCGTTGTCTACGCACCGAGGGGAATCCGTCCCAGCGACCTCGCGGGCCTCAATGCCGTCGAGATGCGGCTGCCAGCGATCGCTGTTGCGCTTGGTGCATTCATCATCTTCTTGATGTTCACGATCGCCCTGGCTCGGTACGAGTCGGACAGCGCCGATGCCTGACAGGCTCAGAACGCCTGTTGCCGGTCCTCTGCAGCCATGTGGTAGGCAAGGATGCCGAGTGCGATGGCGATATCGACACGGCGGATGGTCACACCCTCAGGAGCTCGCAGAACCGTCGGAGCGAAGCTCAGCACCGACGTGATGCCAGATTCGGCGAGTGTCTCGACGGTTGCTTGCGCTGCGCGCGCTGGCACAGCGATGACGCCGATCTTGATGTCCCGCTCCACGACGATCGTGGGGATGTCGCGTACCGACTCCACCGTCAAGCTCCCGATCGTCTGTCCGATCCGGGCTGTGTCGTTGTCGACGATCGAGGCGATGCGGAAGCCCCAGTTCCCGATGCCCTTGTAGGCAGTGAGCGCCGAGCCGATGTTGCCAGCTCCGACGACCATCAGTGGATAGGTCTGGGTGAGGCCGAGCACCCTGCGCAACTGGGAGCGCAGCTTCTCGATGTCGTAGCCGACACCGCGAATCCCGTAGCTGCCGAGATACGAAAAGTCCTTTCTGACCTGTGCGCTCTTGACGCCAGCGGCGGCAGCAAGCCCCTCAGATGAGCAGTGTTCGTCCGAAGAGCCGAGTTCGGTGAGACAGCGCAGATAGATCGGCAATCGCGCGACCGTGGCGTCAGGGATCGGAGCTTTCATGCCAAGCACCCTAGGA
>CAYLIR010000298.1:0-1222 GCA_964383515.1 uncultured Acidimicrobiaceae bacterium | reverse complement strand
CTTTCATGCCAAGCACCCTAGGAAAGGTGTGGCGCTGGCGAGCATCGAAGAACCGTGTTTCTGACGAGCACGGTGATTGATTTCGTATGCAAGCGTGGGTTCGGTAACCTCTCGGCTATGGAGCTTGCTGACTATCTTCCGATCGCGCTGATGGCCGCGCTCGGCATCGTGTTCGCCCTTGTGTCGCTGCTCCTTTCGCGGATCGTCGCCCCGAACAACCCCACAGCCGAGAAGCTTGCGCCGTACGAGTGTGGAATCGTGCCGCTCCAGGAACCCGTCGAACGATTCCCCGTGAAGTTCTACCTAGTCGCGATGCTCTTCGTCATCTTCGATGTTGAGATCATCTTTCTCTTCCTTTGGGCTGTGCGCATGAACCGTTTCGGATGGGCCGGCATCGGCGCAGTCCTGCTGTTCATGCTGATGCTCATCGAAACGCTCGCCTACGTTTGGAAACGTGGCGCCCTCGACTGGAACACGCCGAGCAGGGCCCGTTTCCGCGAGGTCGTTGCTCTCCTCGATGACATGGAGGAGGCGGCCTGATGGCAAGCGTTTCTGAAGGCCCAGGGTTCCTCATGACGACCGTCAACAAGGGTGTTGCGTGGGCGCGCACGCGTTCCATGTGGCCTGCGACGTTCGGACTTGCGTGCTGCGCGATCGAGATGATGGGCACGGGAGCGGCACACAACGACCTTGCACGGTTCGGTATGGAAGTGTTCCGCGCTTCTCCTCGCCAAGCGGACCTGATGATCGTCGCAGGGCGCGTGTCCCAGAAGATGGCGCCGGTCCTTCGCCAGGTCTACGACCAGATGGCTGAGCCCAAATGGGTCATCTCCATGGGGGCATGTGCATCCACCGGAGGGATGTTCAACAACTACGCACTGGTACAGGGCGTCGACGAGATCGTTCCCGTCGACATATACGTTCCTGGCTGCCCTCCCGGGCCTCAGTCGCTCATGCACGGCATCCTCACACTGCACGACAAGATCATGTCTGGAGAGATCCAGCGTTCAACAGGGTTGCTGTGAGATGACAGACGAAGCAACGACACACCCAACGCAGCCGGACCTCATGCCTGAACCTGCCGAGCGCGAGATGCCGAACGTCCCATCGCTTGCTGCGATCCTTGAAGCGTTCCCCGAGGCGACGTTCACGGAGCACACGTACGCGTCGAGCGACGTTGTCTACCACATGGTCGACGTCCCGGTCGGGGACTGGGTATCGA
>CAYLIR010000297.1:0-2471 GCA_964383515.1 uncultured Acidimicrobiaceae bacterium | reverse complement strand
GCGATGGCGAGATCAACGTCGGGGCAGGCCTCGTATCCACGTTCAAGGGTTGGAAGGATGTCAACACGTCACACATCCTCGACGCGTACATCGATTCCCTCCCAGACCATTGGGATGTGACCGAGGCAACACCGCACACCAAGCCGCTCGGAGGGAAGCTCCCGATGTCGTTGTCTGTCGGTCCGAAAGTGGGGCGGAACTGGGTCCTCATCGGCGATGCCGCTGGCGCAGTGAACCCGTTCAACGGTGAGGGCATCGACTACGCGTACGAAACAGGCAGGCTCGCTGCGCGCCACATCTCCGAATGTGTGGCTGGCAAGGAAGATGCCCTCGCGGGGTACGCAGCAGAACTTGAGAGCACCTACGGCGACTATCACCGCGTCGCAAGGGTGTTCGTCAAGGCGATCGGCAACCCTGCGATCATGCGGTCGCTGACGACCGTCGGCCTGCGATCGCGCCCCCTCATGGAGTGGACGCTCAAGGTGATGGCGAACCTGCTCGACCCCGAAGATGCCGGCATGTCTGAGCATATCTACCGAGCCATCGAACGAGTCGTCAACGCAGGGTCACGCTAGAGGGTTCCCGAGTCAGGGTGCTGCTCAGAGGCGCTACGCTCCAGCCTCCACATATGCCCGCAGATCCGATTCGGTCACGACGCCTTCCGCGATCACGTTCCCATCTGCATCCTCGATGACCGGTACGCGATAGGTGTATTTCTCAAGCAGGCCGAGGTCGAGGTCAACATCGATGAGCTCGATGGATTCAGCGCCGAACACGGTCTGCGCGTTGGCTATCCCCTTGCGGCAGAGGGGGCATCCCTGCCGGGTGTAGATCCGGATCGTCATGAGTCGATGGTACGGCTCCTGGCGGCATGCTGAACCACGGATGGGGTACAGGACACGCATGGGACTCGCACTGCGTAGGATTGGGCCCGAGCGATCGAGGAGCTGGCACCGTGGCGCGACCAAGTTCTCTGACAATCCGATCTGCCCGGCTCCGAGGCCGAGAAGGACTCGTCGATATCGTCATCCGCGGCAGCGCGATCGCCGCTGTTGTGCCTGCAGGCGACGCAGCGGCCGACGGAACCGAGATCGAGGCGGCAGGGAACCTCGTGACAGAGTCGTTCGTCAACGCTCATCTCCATCTCGACAAGGTGTTCACGCTGGCCGATCTCGGCGATGCGGCGCTTCGTGAGTATCAGAGCGCCGATATGGGGCAAGCCATGTCCGCTATCGAAACCGCCGCCGTGGTGAAAGACAGCCAGGACCGCGACACGATGCTCGCCGCGGGGAGGCGAGCGCTGTCGATGGCCGCATACTACGGCAACACCCATATCAGGGCGTTCGCCGATGTCGATACGAAGACAGGCACCCGCGGCGTAGAGGTTCTCGTTGCGCTCCGCGACGAGTTCGCAGGCGTCGTCGACCTTCAGGTCGTCGCCTTCGCCCAAGACGGCATCGTCCGGGAGCCCGGCACGGAGGAGCTGCTCAGGGCATCCATGCAGGCAGGAGCGGACGTCGTCGGAGGCATCCCCTGGATCGAGTACACCGAAGCAGACATGGCTGAACACGTCCGCATCGTGTTCGACATCGCAACAGAGCATGATGCAGATGTGTCGATGCTCCTCGACGATGCCGGGGATCCCGGTCTTCGCACCCTCGAAATGATGGCATCTGCTGCGATCCGCAGCGGATGGGAGGGGCGAGCCCTCGCTCACCACGCCAGGGCCATGGAACGCTATCCCGATCCGTACTTCGAGCGACTCACAGCGCTGCTGTCCATAGCGCAGGTCGCGGTGGTGTCTGATCCGCACACCGGGCCGCTTCATGCCCGAGTGCAAGACCTCATGGCTGCTGGCATCAATGTGAGCCTCGGTCAGGATGACATCTCGGACGCGTACTACGCTTTCGGGAGGAACAACATGCTCGAGGTCGCGTTCCTCGGCGCCCACCTCCTGTGGATGATGTCTGCAGAGGATCAGGAGCGCATCTACGACGCGGTGACGATCAACCCAGCGGCTGCCATCGGTATCCCGAACCACCGGATCGCTGCCGGGAACCTGGCGAGCCTCGTCGTGCTCGAAGGCGCGTCTGTGCCAGAAGCACTGCGGTTCCACACCGCACCTCGTGCGGTGGTCAGCCACGGCAAGCTCATCGACCGCGCTGTGATGCAGGAAGCCGCAGCGATCCCCTCGTAGCGAAACAAGCTGGCCACGTGCTCGTGGACCGCGGAAGCCAGGCCATTGCGGATGCGTGTCATCGGAAGTATGGTGGCAGCCTGCAACAGAGGGGGGATCGATGGGCGAACGAGGCATGGCGAGACCGGCGATCCTCATCGCAGTGGTTGCGCTGATTGCCACAGCGTGCAGCACGGGAGAGCTTTCGACCGGGCCGCTGCCAGGCGCGGTGGCAAGGACAACGATGTCCCCGGACATGGATATGGGCGGGATGGAAGATTTCACCTTCGGCGAA
>CAYLIR010000296.1:0-2495 GCA_964383515.1 uncultured Acidimicrobiaceae bacterium | reverse complement strand
GGGGCCGCTGCTGTGTAGAACAACCCGGCAAGGACGTCTTCAGCGGCGCGCCAGCGATCGTTGAAGCCCTTGACGAGGTAGTGGTTCACCGTGCGGGTGAGGCGTTCCGCGTTTCCCTGCTGAGACTGGCGAAGGCCTGCCGTTGCTTTGGTTCGCATGTCCCGGTAGGCCTGTTCCGTAGCATCCGGAGAAGCGGCGAACGAGCGATTGAAGATAGCGATCTCGAAGTCGATCTGGAGCTCGTTGGCAAGCCGAGCGAGCGTCCAGGCTCCGAGCAGCGCCGCAGCCATTGCCCACGGTGACTTTCGCTCCCCGGCCGAGCGTGGCTGGAGCATGGATGCAGAGCCGTCTACCAGCAAGCTCAGAGCGTAGGAACGTCGGGACGGCAGATCCCTCCGCTCGAACATCCTGTCGTAGATGCCCGCACCGAGCAAGAGCGGTGTGTATGGCGAGAGGTCGCCAGCGTCGAAGCCGCTGCGGAGCCCTCGTCGCTGGTTCGCGAGGAAGAGGGGATACAGCTCACCGGAGACTCGGTGCTGGGTGATGCCCCAATCGGTGGAGGCCTTCACGAGCATCTCGCGTCCCTGGCCAGAGAACGTGCTGAAGCTGTGTGGCAACTCCGAGACGAGAAGCTTGCCGCCTTTGCCTGTCGGGAGGTAGACGGTGGGCGCGGTAGACACCTTCATCAACTGGTCTGTTGCAGGGTCGCCTCCCGTCTCCGCCTCGCCCTTCTTCCCCTCGTTGGCAGATACGCTCTGGGCTGCCGAGCGTGTTTCCTCATAGGAGTCGCGGCTGGCGAGTGACGGCGAGACCATCCGCACCGCATCGACCGTTTGGGAGATGGTTGCGGCATCAGCGTCCATCTCGGCCTTGAGGCCGCGGACGGTCGTGGATGCCGCGCCTTCTTGCACAAGGCCATGCATCTTGGCAACGCTGAGCAGCTGCAGCGCAACGGTGCCGACCGACCACGGGTCGTCGATATGGGATACCGGCTCCATGTAGGCCGTTGCATCGTCGATGGCGAGGGCGACATGTGGATCGAGGCGGCGTTGGACGGAATCGCGGTCTTCGTAGCCTCCTGTTATGAGGAAGCACGCGAGCGCGAACTGGCCGAGTGGCCGAGCCGTCCCCATAGCGTGGCCGACGGAGGTGCGGTACAGATCCTTGAGCACGGAACCGGCGCCGGGATAGGCGTCGAAGTGCGCCCGTTCTTGGCGGGCATCCTCGATAGAGAGGAACATGGCCTCGGCAGCCGGGCCCCCGATCTCGTTGAGTGCCGCGAGCAGCGGCACAGCTTCAGGATCCGCATCGCCCTCATCGTCCAGGTTGAGGTCATCTTCGCTGAACTCAGGCTGGATGATGTCGTCGCCCATCTCGCCGAACTCGAAGAGTCCAACGGGGGCCATCACCGGGTCCGGATCGGGATCGTCCGATGGCGCTGCCTTGAATTGGAGCCACTCTTTGGGCACGGGACGTTCCTCGTCGAGGTCGGTCGCTATGAGGTGGATCACCTCGTGGAGAGCAGAGGTCAGCGCTACCTCCGACGGCGTGACTGGAGCGGATCTCGCGTAGGCCGTCTGGAAGACGCCAGGGTCGATGATGATCGTGTCGGCGGTTGCCGTCGCCTGCGTTCCAAGGCGGACGTGGAGATCCTCGTTGCCAGCGAGCGATCGTGCAAAGCGCGTCACTGCCGGGGCTACACGCTGATAGCGCGCGACGACCGCCTCGATCGCCCGCTCCTCGGGCGGCAGGATCTCATGGAGCACAGATTCTTCACGGTCACGCATCGACCGCGCATTGTAGGATGCTCCCGAGCGATGGGAACGGGCGATGCCGGGATTCGAGATACCAGAAGGCGAACTGCGGTGGAGGTTCGACACGCCGGGTGGACCGGGAGGCCAGCATGCGAACAAGACGGCATCGCGGGCAGAGCTGCGGTTCGACGTGTCCGCGTCCCGGGCGTTCGACGGTTCCACGAAGAAGCGGATCGTCGACAGGCTCGGCACCGAGGTGAGGATCATCGAGTATGGATCGCGCTCGCAGATGGCGAACAGGAAGGCCGCGGTGCGACGCTTGCACGCGATGATCGACGACGCAGCGAGTGCGGTAGCGCCCCGAAGGAGAGCAACCCGGCCCTCCCAATCGGCTCGGGAACGCCGGATCAAAGACAAGCGTGCGCGGGCACGCACGAAGCAGCAGCGCCGGAAGCCATCGTTGTACGATTGATACGATGCGCAGAGGATTCTTCTCGTCGACCAGGCGCGTACCGACTATCGTGTGTTGCGATGGGTAAGCGACGTGCCGTGTCGCAGAGAGGGGTCGGGCTTGAGGAAGGCGGTTGTGGAACGACCATCCCATGATGCGCTGGTGTGGGCGCCAACACGGCGCCTGCGCTCGGGTCACAGGCCCCGTCGTTGCATGGTGCCCGGCCGGTGGCTGTTCGTGACCCTCAGTGGCGGTTGAGTAACGTGGCGACCCGGCCACTGGTACAGATC
>CAYLIR010000295.1:0-2526 GCA_964383515.1 uncultured Acidimicrobiaceae bacterium | reverse complement strand
CGCCGCGTACTCGAAGCGCAATTCCATCGCGGCATCGTTCATTTCCTCTTCAAGGCTCTGGATCAGCCTCCTGAGATCTGGCGTGGTCAGGTCCAGCTTCTCTCGTCTGCGCAGCTCGCGTGTCCGCGTGTCAACACTCGGGGCATCGCTGCTCTGGATCAGGTCCAAGATATCCGACACCTTCTTGCGGATGGTCTGGGGGTCGATGCCGTGCGCTTCGTTGTAGTCGAGCTGTCGTTTGCGCCGGCGGTTGGTTTCGTTGATCGCCTTGCGCATCGAGTCGGTCACCTCGTCTGCGTACATGAGCACCGAGCCGTCCACGTTCCTCGCCGCTCGGCCGATCGTCTGGATGAGGCTCGTCCCGGAACGGAGGAAGCCCTCTTTGTCCGCGTCGAGGATCGCGACGAGTGCAACCTCGGGGAGGTCGAGCCCCTCACGCAGGAGATTCACACCGATGAGTGCGTCGTACTCGCCGAGGCGCAGATCGCGCAGTATCTGCACACGTTCGAGCGTGTCGATGTCCGAATGCAGGTATCTGGAGCGAACGCCGAGTTCCAGCAAGTAGTCCGAGAGATCCTCGGCCATCTTCTTCGTGAGGGTCGTAACGAGCACACGCTGATCGTTCGCAGCTGCGACCTGGATCTCACCGACGAGATCATCGATCTGGCCTTTCGTCGGGCGCACGATCACTTCCGGGTCGACAAGGCCGGTCGGGCGGATGACCTGCTCGACAACCTGGGCTGACTCTGTGATCTCCCATTCGCGGGGTGTTGCGGACATCAGAATCGCCTGGTTGAGCTTGTCGTACCACTCATCGAAGGTGAGCGGCCGGTTGTCAAGGGCGGACGGAAGCCGGAAGCCATGCTCGATGAGGACCTCTTTTCGGGACCGGTCGCCAGCGTACTGGCCGTTGATCTGTGGGATGCTGACATGGCTCTCGTCGAGCACCATCAAGAAGTCGTCAGGGAAATAGTCGAGCAGCGTGAACGGCGCCTCACCCGGCTCGCGGCCATCGAGATAGCGCGAGTAGTTCTCGATCCCGGAGCAGTATCCCACCTCGCGCATCATCTCGATGTCGTAGCGGGTGCGCATGCGGAGCCGTTGCGCTTCGAGCATCTTGCCGCGCGATTCGAGATCGTGGAGACGAGACTGGAGCTCGACCTGGATACCGCTGATGGCGCGGTCGATGATCTCGGCGGATGTGACGTAGTGTGTGGCCGGGTAGACCCATGCCTGGTCCATCTCCTCGATGACCTCACCCGTGATCGGGTTCATGAGGGAGATCCGCTCGACCTCGTCGCCCCAGTACTCGATGCGCGTGATCGTCTCGTCATAGGAAGGGAACACCTCCAGCGTGTCGCCTTTCACCCGGAACGTGCCTCTCGTGAGGTTGACCTCGTTGCGGTCGTACTGGATGTTGACAAGCCGCTTGATCGCTTCATCGAGCGGGAACTCCACGCCAGTGACGAGACGCAGCAGTTGGCCTTCGTAGTGCTCGGGAGATCCGAGCCCGTAGATGGCTGATACCGAAGCGACGATGATGACGTCGCGGCGCGTCAGCAGCGCCGCTGTTGCGGCATGGCGGAGACGGTCGATCTCGTCGTTGACCGTCGACTCTTTCTCGATATAGGTATCTGTCTGGGCGATGTACGCCTCTGGCTGGTAGTAGTCGTAGTAGGAGACGAAGTACTCGACGCGGTTGTTCGGGAAGAACTGCCGGAACTCGTTCGCAAGTTGGGCTGCGAGCGCCTTGTTCGGAGCTAGCACCAAGGTGGGCTTCTGCACCTGTTCGATGGTCCATGCGATCGTCGCTGACTTCCCGCTCCCGGTGATGCCGAGCAGCGTCTGGAAACGGTCTCCCCGCTCGATACCTTCAACGAGGCGAGCGATGGCCTCCGGCTGATCTCCGCTCGGCGAGAAGTCTGAGACGACCTCGAACGGCCGCGACTCAGTCATCGGCGAGCACCTCGCTGATCATGTCGTGCACGATGGAGGCCGTCTCGTCCCAATCTCCGGAATTGTCGATGACTCGATCCGCCCAGACGATCCACTGCACGTCGGATGGCTGGAGGCGCATACGTCTGCGGACGTCGTCGCGGTTCGATCCTCTGGCCACCGCGCGGTCCTCACGCATCTGCGCATCGGCGATCACCGCAACGCGGAGATAGGGCTCCTTCGCGAGCACCTTCATGACAGGTATCTCAACAACGACGGGGGCATCCGCCGCTGCGATCTCCTCGCGAAGCCTCGCAACGATGGCTGGATGTGTGATCGCCTCGAGCTGCATCAGTGCGGCACGGTCCGCGAAGACGATGCCAGCGAGCGTTGCGCGATCGACGGCGCCATCGCTGACAGCTTCTGGCCACAGATCAGCAACAGCCGCTATCGCAGCGCGATCATCGCGGAGGACTGCATGGCCGACCTCGTCCGCCGCAACGACCGTGAACCCACGATCGGCGAACACAGATGCGCACATATAACCAATACTGTAACTGACTTCAAACTTATTCAAGAGAAAGTAAATAG
>CAYLIR010000294.1:0-2532 GCA_964383515.1 uncultured Acidimicrobiaceae bacterium | reverse complement strand
TATCGATGATGTTGATCGTATGGCCATCCCACTCGCAGGTCGTTGCAGCGGACGTGATCGTGATGCCGCGCTCTTGCTCCTGCTCCATCCAGTCCATGACGGCAGCACCCTCGTGGACCTCACCCATCTTGTATGTGCGACCTGTGTAGTACAGGATCCGCTCGGTGATCGTGGTCTTGCCCGCGTCGATGTGCGCCATGATTCCGATGTTTCGGATGGTATCGAGGGGGATCTGTCGTGCCATGTTCTGCTACCAGCGATAGTGGGCGAAGGCCTTGTTGGCTTCCGCCATCTTGTGGACGTCTTCGCGGCGCTTTGCAGCACCGCCTGTGCGGTTCGCGGCATCGAGGATCTCGTTGGCGAGCCGATCTGCCATCACGTTCTCGCGACGCTTCCTCGCGAACTCGACGAGCCAACGAACTGCGAGTGTCTGCGCGCGGCGAGGACGTACCTCGACGGGTACCTGATAGGTCGATCCGCCTACACGGCGGCTCCGCACCTCAAGTACGGGACGCACGTTGTCGATGGCGCGCTTGAGCGTGGGAAGCGGATCCGAACCCGTGCGCCGCTCTACCGTATCCATCGCGGTGTACACGATGCGGCGGGCAGCGCCCTTCTTGCCCTTCCTGAGGACCTTGTTGATGATCTGTGTGACGAGAACCGAGTTGTAGATCGGATCCGGGTCGAGTGTGCGAACCTCTGCTGGTGCCCTACGCATCAGGAATCCTTCTTCGTGCCGTAGCGTGAACGTGCTTGCTTGCGGCCGTCAACGCCTGCAGCATCGAGCGCACCGCGAATGACCTTGTACCGAACGCCAGGGAGATCTTTCACACGCCCGCCGCGGACAAGGACGATCGAGTGCTCCTGGAGGTTGTGGCCCTCGCCTGGTATGTACGCCGTGATCTCGGCGCCAGACGACAGGCGGACACGGGCGACTTTTCGCAGTGCAGAGTTCGGCTTCTTGGGGGTGACGGTGTACACGCGGGTACACACACCTCGGCGCTGCGGCGATCCTGCAAGACCGACGGTTCTCTGCTTCTTTGGCTTCGGCTTCCGGCCCTGGCGGACCAGCTGCTGTACGGTTGGCACTGTGCTGTATGTCTCTCTCTTCGGCGCACCCCGACCCGCACTCGGGTATCGGAATCCTGAACGAACGAAAATCGGCCACGCAAGCGAAAAGCACAGCGAGACCGAACCCTTGTGTGAGTCGCTTCCGATACAACAGCGCTTGCGCGCCTCCGGGTACCGGCGGACTCGGCTGGGAAAAACCTGCGGTCAGTATATCGCGTGCGCTCCCTAACGCTCAGTGATGCCCCTGTGCCATCCACGTCTCGCTCCGGAACAGGAAGCCCCGCATCGAGGCGTGCGGCGTACAACGGCGCTACTGTGCATACATGGATCGCGAATCTGCTGTTACCGCTGAGGAAGTCAACGCCCACCTGTTCGACGTGTACCCGGCAGCGGAGGCCTCAGGAGTCACCTGCGACAGCGTTGCGCGCGGGGCCGCAACTGCCCGCTGGCGATTCGACGATGCGCTGTTGCGTCCGGGTCGCTACATATCCGGCCCGACGATGTTCATGCTCGCGGACACGGCCCTGTGGTTCGCTGTGTTCACCGAGATCGGCATCGCGTCGATGGCAGTCACCTCGGAGATGTCGATCCGATACCTGCGACCCGCCAAGGACGGCGACCTGTTGGCCAGCGCTTCGATCGACTCCGTGAGCACACGGAGGATCGTCGGCACCGTCAGACTCTGGATCGATGGGGCTGAGGACCGACTGGTCGCTGTTGCCCAGGGAAGCTACGCCCGACCCTGATCGGCACGTGCGCTACGTTTCCCATGTCAGACGCTATATCGGGAACCCCCCTGGAGGCTCTCCTGATGTGGGGTCTGCGGGCGGAGCTGGCCTGGGCTGATGCGGCGGCACACCATCGGGGCGCGGCCGGAGGGTTGGCACGGTTCTTGGACGGGCCGCTGCCGCCTTCCTGCGATACTCGCGCAGACCGGTCAACGCGAACATGATGACGATGACCACCCCGAAACGGTATCCGTTGATCCATGCAAGAGGAGCGATGACCGCAACGGCGAGCCATGTGATGATCTGGCTGATGAGCGGCGCCCAGCGCTCGGTGAACATCGCCACGAAATGCTCGACCATGTGTCCACCGTCGAGGGGCACGATCGGTATCCAGTTCAGAACGCCCCATACGAGCGACGTGAAGAACAGCGAGTTGACGAACACGAGAACCTCGTGTCCCGTCCCGCTGAACACGCCGGCGCGGACAGCGAACCACAGCACACCACCCATGACGATGCCAACGGCTGATCCTGCGGCGGAGATGATGAACAGTTTCCCGTGCCCCATCCTCGACGCGTAGGTATACGTCGTCACGCCGCCAAGCCCATAGAGACTGATGCTCAGCCCCTGCGCCCCGAAGTGACGTGCGATGAGGGCGTGGCCCATCTCGTGGTAGGCGCGCAGCCGGTTCCAGCTCTGGAGGTAGGGGTCGAAGCGGTTGTCCTCGGCACGC
>CAYLIR010000293.1:0-2533 GCA_964383515.1 uncultured Acidimicrobiaceae bacterium | reverse complement strand
CGAGTGCGCATGAGGGTCAACGTGGAGACACGGATGCGGGAGCGAAAGGCGCCCCACGATGCGAAGGTGGCACGCACGTCTGCCGGGGGACGCACACGTGCCAGCGTCAGATGGGGGGTGTACGGCCTGTCCACGGGGGCAAAACCAGCTGCCTGCGCAGCGTCGTCGCACGAGGCTGCGAGCTTGGAAAGCACCCCGGCAGGGTCGTCGATGGCTCCGTAGAGGACCGTCGCCTTCGCTGGATTCGGAAAGGCTCCAAGCCCCATGCACCACACGCTTGCATGCGGTATGTCGATCGTCTCGGAGAGGCGGAAGATGATCGCGTCTGCCTGAGCATCGCTGCAATCACCGAGGAAGCGAGTCGTGATGTGCCAATTCTCCGGACGCGTATGTCTGCCGGGAAGGCTCCGTCGCGCGCCGGCCTCCGTCAAGGCCCCGGCAAGTGCATGACGCTCAGCAGCGGACAGGTCGACAGCCAGGAACGCCCGGTTGCTCATGCGTCAACGATCGCCTGCCGCACGAGATGGAGTGCAGCGGTGGCGGTGCGTGCCCGCACCTGTTCCCGGTCGCCGGGTATGTGCAGTGTCGCAACGATGGACGTACTCGGTGTAGCCACGGCCACGATCATCGTGCCTACCGGCTGCTCGAGTGGTTCCGGGCCAGCAGATCCCGTCACCGCGACGGCCACGTCGACACCGAGGACGGCGCGCGCGCCAGCAGCCATCGCCTTGGCGGTTGGCTCGGAGACTACGCCGTGGATCGAGAGCGTCTCTGGTGGAGCACCGAGAATGCTCGTCTTGAGATCAGCAGCGTACGCGACAACCGAACCTCGAAAGGTCGCGCTTGCCCCTGGGAGGCTCGTGAGCCTCCTTCCGACAAGGCCGCCCGTCGCTGATTCCGCTGTGCCGATCGTCCAACCGCGCTCTTCGAGCAGCGCACGAATGACTCGCTCGATGACGTCATCGTCCGTCCCGAAGATGTGGTTCCCTATCCGTTCCCTCACCAGCTCCTCCACTGGCGCGATGAGTTTTTGTGCCACCTCCTCGGATTCCGCAAGGGCCGTCAGCCGTATCTTGATCTCACCAGCCGACGCCAAGAACGCGACCGTCGGGTTCGTTGCCGTCTCGAAGATGTCTGCAAGCTCTTCGCCGACCTTGGCTTCAGACATCCCGTAGCTGCGCAAGATCCGGCTGAAGAGGATCTTGCCGTCTCCTGACTCCACGCGCAGGAACGGCAGGACGTCAGCGTCGAGCATCGCGATCATCTCGGAGGGCACGCCGGGAAGGGCGAACACCCAACACTCCCCGATCCTCACGCGGAATCCCGGCGCGCTACCCGCTCGATTCTCGACGATGTCGGACCCGTCTGGCCTGTATGCCTGTTTGAGATTGGACTCGGGGAAAGGTCGGTTCGGGTGTCGTTGATGCCACTTCTCCCTGAGAACCTGTGCGTAGGTCTCGTCGTAGACGAGTGGAGCACCGCATACGCGCGCGACGGCCTCACGCGTGATGTCATCGGCGGTCGGGCCGATTCCACCGGTCATGATGAGAACGTCCGATCGCCTCGCACCTTCGACGATGGCGGCTTCGACCCGTTCGGCGTTGTCACCGACGACCGCCTGGTGGAAGTGGGAGAACCCGTTTTCGGCCAACCGCACAGCGATATCTCGGGCATTGGTGTTCGCTATCTGTCCGAGGAGCAGCTCGGTGCCGATCGCAAGCGTTTCGACGTTCACGATCCCACCACGGTCGCGGCCGTGTCCGTGCCGTAGGCACCGGTGATCGTGGCATGCACCCACTCCCCCGGCTTCCCCGCGTCGAGCAGGATCACACCGTCGATCTCTGGGGCTTCGCGGTAGGAGCGGCCAACCGCTTGGCCCTCTTCAACCTGGTCCACGAGCACTCGGACCGTCGAGCCCACCGCCTCCGCGTTCTTGGCGGTGGTGATATCGTCCTGGATCCCCTGGACATAGCGGAGTCGCTCCCCTATGACATCGGAGGGAATCTGGCCGTCCAACGAGCTTGCCGCCGTGCCTTCCTCTCGCGAGAACGGGAAGAAACCCGCCCAGTCGAGTCGGGCCTCGATCAGGAAGCCAGCAAGTTCCTCGACGTCTGCGTCGGTCTCGCCTGGGAACCCGACGATGAAACTCGAACGCATCGCTGCATCGGGGGCAGCGGTTCGGATCCTGTCGATGAGACCCCCGTGTCCGTCGCCGCTGACGGGGCGTTTCATGGCCCGCAGAAGTCTCGGCGACGCGTGTTGAAGGGAGAGATCGAAGTAGTTCGCGATCACACCGTGGCCAACCATCGTGTCGATGAGACCCTGCCTGATCTCTTTCGGGTAGAGGTAGTAGAGGCGGAGCCGTTCGAGGCCGTCGACGGACGCTGCTCGCTCCACGAGCTGCTCGATGCTCCCTTCACCGTTGTCCCTCCCATAGGCTGCGAGATCCTGGGCGACGAGCACGACCTCCTGGACACCGCCATCGACGCGCCCCTCGATCTCGGCGACGATGTTGCCACCGGGCCGCGCCCGG
>CAYLIR010000292.1:1398-2555 GCA_964383515.1 uncultured Acidimicrobiaceae bacterium | reverse complement strand
CGCAGGCCTCGTGGCAGCGATCATCGGCATACTGGTCGCCCCGACGGCGGTCCGTGTCCGCGGGCTCTACCTCGCGTTCGTGACCCTCGGGTTGGTGTTCATCGGCCAGTACCTATGGCGCAACATCGGCAGTATCGCTGGAGGCCCGACGACAGGCAGGGAATGGCCCTCACTCGCCTTCACGCTGTGGCGGGGAGATCCGCTGATCTCGTTCACAACGAACGGGTCGTGGTTCGGTGTGGAGATGTCCGGCCAGTCGAAGACCTATTTCCTGTTGCTCGTGTTCGTCATCGTGTTCGCCATCCTCGCCAAGAATCTGATGCGGACGCGTGTCGGCAGGTCGTGGGCATCGATCCGCGACCGTGATATCGCCGCAGAGGTGATGGGGGTTGCTGAGGCGAAGGGTAAGACACAGGCTTTCGCCATCTCGTCGTTCTACGCTGGCATTGCCGGGGCGCTGATGGGGGCGGTGTTCGGTCGGTTGATCCCCGAAACGTGGGATCTGCTGCTGTCTATCGAGTTCATCGCGATCATCCTCATCGGGGGAGCAGGAACGATCACCGGGACGCTGCTCGGTACGGCGTTCGTGGTCATGCTTCCCAGGATCGTGGAGGATCTCACGTTGTGGCTCGCCAACCAAGCCGAGGCTGGGGGAGTCGTCGCGTGGCTTGCAGACCTGGTCATCGCACGGGGCAGCGATGACTTCGGCGTCATCTCTACCGGCGCCGCTGGGCCGGGGCTGAGCATCTTCCAACTCAACGTGGCACTCTTTGGCTTCCTGATCATCGTTTTCCTCATCGCGGAGCCCCTTGGCCTATACGGAATCTGGATCCGTATCAGGAACTACTGGAAGGGGTGGCCATTCACCTACTAGCACACAGGTCTCTCCAGCACTTCCACAGTGCTGGAGCACACAAGAAAGAAAACGAAGGAGAGAGCATATGAGAAAGCGAATAGGCCTGCTTGCGCTCGTTGTAGCGCTTGCACTCGTTGCCGCGGCGTGTAGCAGCGGAAGCGGAGACACATCAACGACAGCAGGGGACACGGGTACGACAGCAGGGGACACGGGTACGACGGTTGCAGCCGACACCGGTACGACGGCTGCAGCCGATACCGGTACGACGGTTGCAGCTGGCGACGCCAGCGGTGAGATGAAG
>CAYLIR010000292.1:0-1298 GCA_964383515.1 uncultured Acidimicrobiaceae bacterium | reverse complement strand
TGCAGCCGATACCGGTACGACGGTTGCAGCTGGCGACGCCAGCGGTGAGATGAAGACCGATTTCGGCGTCGACGTGGATACCAAGACGATCAAGATCGGCATGCTTGCTGATCTGACCGGGCTGTTCGCTCCCCTCGTCGTTGACATCACCGATGCCCAGAAAGCGTTCTGGGACAACGTGAACGCGAATGGCGGCCTCGACGGTTGGACGGTCGAACTCGTCATCGAGGACACGAACTACAACGTAGAACAACATATCGAGAAATACGAGAAGATACGCAACGAGGTCCTTGCTCTCGGCCAGTCGACGGGCTCCCCTACGAACGTAGCCGCACTTCCGAAGTACAAAGAGGACACGATGGTGTTCATCCCCTTGTCCTGGTACTCCGGTTGGGCTGTTCCCGATTTTGACGGTGGTCTCGCCATGGAGCAGTACACGAACTACTGCATCGAAGCTATGAACGTTCTCGGATTCGCTCAGGAGATGGGCGCCACCAAGATCGCACTTGCAACATTCCCTGGCGACTACGGGCAGGATGCTGCTGCAGGCGTCAAGAAGGCGATCGAGTTCTATGACAATCTCGAACTCGCATACGACGGCGAAGCCGCCGTCATCCCAGGTCAGGATCAGACAGAGGTCGTCACCGGCATCGTCGAATCTGGGGCGGATTGGACGTACCTGACGACGAACCCGTCGACGGCTGCCGAGATCATGGGCGGTGCTGCACAAGCCGGCTACACAGGAGCCTGGACAGGTTCGACACCGACGTACGACTTCCGTCTGCTCGACTCGCCGGTCGCACCGATCATCGATGCGTCGTACTACCAGTCCGCGTACAACGTGCCATGGGGCACGGACGTGCCAGGTGCCGCCGAGATGGTCGAGGTGCTCACTGCTGCGTATCCGGATCGCCGTCCTTCTGACGCGTTCGCCATCGGGTGGTCCTACTCGCTGTCACTGCGTCAGGCGCTGGAAGCCGCGATCGCTTCAGGCGATCTCACGCGTGCCGGCTTTGCCGCTGCGGTCAACGGCCTCGAAGAGGTCGACTTTGGCGGGCTCGCTCCGACGCAGAGCTACGCAGGTACCCCGAACGAGTACGTGCAGCGTGCAAGCGCCATCTACAAGCCGAGCCTTGAGGAGTACACGGCTGCTGGCGGCGCGGACCAGACCCTGTCCCAGGAAGGCGGAGGAACCACCGGTTCGACCGAGTCCCCTTCCGGCGGGTTCTTCACATCGGACGCTGCGAAGCAGTACGAGTTCACAGCCGCGTGCTACGAGCTCTAGGAACGTAACCACC
>CAYLIR010000291.1:0-2569 GCA_964383515.1 uncultured Acidimicrobiaceae bacterium | reverse complement strand
CGAGGTCGTGATCCCCGTTGATCTCGATGGATTCGCAGCGATCGCACAGAGGGTCTTCACCACACCGCTCGATGAGCCCGACGTCGACCACCTCGATCTGGACCTTCCTTCGGTTCACGACGCAATGGTCGATCTGCAGGGCCGCATGGCTTCGGTCATCACCAGCGACTTCGAAAACGTGGTCTCCCATTGCACGCGCGATGTCGAAGTCGTTGCCTACTTCCTGGCCCTGCTCGAACTTGCACGGTGGGGCATCGTGAAGGTGACGCAAGAACACTTCGGTGAACGTATCCATATCACATACGACGAGACCGCAGCCGAGCTACGCTTCCGTTCCATGATCGGCTTGGAGAGGGAACGATGAACAACCTGACGGCACTCCTCGAAGCTGTCCTGTTCGTCGCAGACGAGCCCGTCACGACCCATGAGCTTGCTCAGGTTGCAGAGGAACCCGTCGACGCGGTCACGGAAGCACTCGATGAACTCGCCGCGACGCTTTCGGACGGCCACGGCATCGTGCTCAGGCACGTGGCAGGCGGATGGCGGCTCTATACGGACGAAGCCCTCACAGCGTACGTGCAACGCTATGCATCGTCAGAACGGGCCAAGCGGATCTCCAATGCCGCCATGGAAACACTGTCCATCGTCGCCTACAAGCAACCGGTGTCGCGAGGCCAGGTGTCCGAGATACGCGGCGTCGATTCGGACCACGCGCTCCGCACGCTCGAACGACGCGATCTCATCGTGGAGGTCGGCCGCGCCCCTGGTCCCGGCCAAGCAGTCCTATACGGGACCTCCTCCCTGTTCCTGGAGAAGATGGGGATAGCGAGCCTTGCCGACCTGCCGCCGCTGGCAGACCACGTACCGCCACACCAGATCATGGACACCCTCGAGATGCCGATGCGACCGGAGTCATCATCGAACGACTCAACAAACTGATCGCACGCACGGGCTATGCGTCGCGCCGCAAGGCGGACGTTCTCCTCGAGCAGGGGAGAGTGACCGTCGATGGGGATACGGCCCGCGTCGGTGATCGGATAGATCCGTCACGCTCCGTCGTTGCCGTTGACGGAGTCGTGCTACCCCTCGACCCGATGCTCGCAACGTGGCTCGTGTACAAACCGGTCGGCGTCGTCTCAACGATGGATGACCCCCAGGGGCGGCCTACCGTGCGGTCGCTCGTGCCTCCCGAGCCGGTGACCAACCCTGTTGGCAGGCTCGACCTGCATTCCGAGGGGCTCATGCTGATGACGAACGACGGTGACCTCGCGCTGCGCGTGACCCATCCCCGATACGGCATAGGCAAGACCTACCACGTGCTCGTCCCTGGACGCGTGGACCGCAATGACGTTGCACGCCTCGTGGCCGGTGTGGAACTCGACGACGGCCATGCTGCGGCGCGCTCGGCACGTGTCACAGCAACCGGTGCAGCGCGCACGGACATCGAACTCGTCATGGCCGAAGGGCGCAAACGGGAGATCCGAAGGATGTTCGATGCACTCGGCATCCCGATAGAGCGGCTCGTGCGGACCGCCATCGGCCCGATCGTCGACAGGACGCTGACCCCGGGAACGTACCGACCGCTCAGGATCGACGAGATCCAGTCGCTGTACAAGCTCGCTGGGGAAGGCGCGGAGAGATGACCGACCTCGCATTGTCAGGACCCGGCGGGCGGTTCACAGCAACGGTGGACGTTCCCGGTGACAAATCCCTTTCGCACCGGGCGCTGATGTTCGCTGCGATGGCCGAGGGCGACAGCATCGTGTCGGGCCTCGGCCCAGGGCTCGATGTCGCATCGACGGTTCGTGCCCTGGCGTCGCTCGGTGTGACCATCGCCGGAGACAAGGTCCGGTCGCCCGGGATGGCGGGCTTCGCCACCCCGCAGGCACCTGTCCAATGTGGGAACTCAGGAACGACGATGCGTCATCTTGCCGGGATGCTGTCGACGGGACCGCTCTCGGTGACGCTCATGGGCGACGCATCGCTGTCGAGGCGTCCCATGACACGCCTCGTCGCACCCCTCGAGGCCCTCGGCGGCGTCCTCGCACTGTCACCTCAAGGCACAGCGCCGATCGTGGTAGGAGGAGCAAGCCACGTCCACGCTGGCTCGGTATCCATCCCCATTGCCTCAGCGCAGGTACGTACCGCATTCGCCTACGCCGCGCTACGAGTCGATGCACCTTCGACGATCGACTCGCCCCCAGGCTTCCGAGATCACACAGAGCGATGGCTCGAGGCGATCGGCCGCGGACACTGGTCATCGGACACCGCGTTCACCATCGAACCAGGCCCGATCCCACCGGCGCGCTACGAGATACCAGGCGACACGTCCTCAGCGGCCTACCTCTGGGCCGCCGCGGCTATCGAACCGGGTTCTGTCGTCACGACGCCCAAGATCTCGCTCAACCCCGGACGACTCGGCTTCCTCCAGATCCTCGACGAGATGGGGGCGATCATCCGTGCTGAGGTCACCGGTGCGACCGGCGGCGATCCGGTTGGCACGGTGACGGTCGAAGGCAGCACGCTCAGAGGCATAGCCGTGAGCGGTGACCTCGTCGCTGCGGCCCTC
>CAYLIR010000290.1:0-2573 GCA_964383515.1 uncultured Acidimicrobiaceae bacterium | reverse complement strand
TGCCGCAGGGTTGATGTCACTGCCGAGGTTGTTGATGATCTGGGTCGTCGCTGCAGGGATCGGGACGGTCGCCGCAGCTTCCGATGCCGAGGCAGCCGTGGTTGTCGGTGTTCCCGCGCCCCCCAACGCACCGGTTCCAGCAAGAGCGGCAAGCGTGAGCGCTGCGCCGATAACCGCCGCGGCGAGCGCTCCGAGGAAGTACGGAATGGCGCTGGGCTTGTCGTCCTTGGGATCTGGACGCTGGATGCGTTCGGAAACAGGTATCGGCCGCTGCGGCGTTTCGGGTACGCCGTAGTAGTCGTCATAGTCGAACGCAACCCTCTGGACGGGGTCGGCGGGAGCTGTAGCTGGCGGTGCAGATGTCGGCGCGCGGTGCGCCTCGCCTGGTGCATCGGGCTCTCGCGTCGCGTCGACCGAGACCTCTGGCGTGGTCGCGCGAGGCGATCGGCTGCCCGGTAGGGACTCGCCTGTTGCGCGCGGCGGATCGGTCGCAGTGCGTCCCGGTATGTCGTCGCTATATGGGGTTCCGTCTGGCTGGGGGGTGTTCGTTGTAGTGCTCATGTCACTAGGAACGCTACGGTCGCTGCCTTCGTTCCGGTTCGAGATGAAAGGAACCTGAGAATCAGCGGATACGCTGTCTGGGGTATCGTTGGGCATGGAGGGATTGTATGTCCGTGAAACCTGTAGAACGCGACGAACGCGACAGGGGTGGCTCCGCCCGCGGCGATCGCATCTACGTGTCCGTCTCGGATGCAGCCATCGATGCAGCCGAAATGCTCGCGTTCGTTGCTGACCCAACTGCCGGTTGCACCGTGCTGTTCACGGGGACCGTGCGGAACCACTCGCCGGGGCGACACGACGTGTCCAAGCTGGAATACGAGGCGTACGGCAGTGTCGTAGAGGACAAGATCAGCGCCATCGTTGTCGACGCGATGAAGACCTGGCCGCTCGTCAAGGTCGCTGCCGTGCACAGAACAGGCTCACTCGACATCGGGGAGTCGGCGGTCATGGTCGCCGTGTCGAGTGCACACCGGTCCGACGCCTTCCCTGCTGCCAGGTTCGTTATCGACGAACTCAAATCTCGAGCACCGATCTGGAAGAAGGAACACTGGCCAGGCGGGGCAGAATGGGTCGATGAGAGCCAGGGGCACACCGGCTGACAGCTCCTGTGTCAGCCATGCGACCCGTGGCCGGGCTCAGCATCTGCAAGCTGTTTCCCCACCACCATCTCGGCTGCTTCGCGTACGCCAGGGTTCCGGTCGAGCGCTGCCCTCCTGATCGCAGGCTCGATGCGATCGTCATCGAAGACGGTGACCGCGGCGATCGCTCTGCGGCGCACCTGCGGGGGTCCGGCGCTGATGAGCCCGAGGAGCGTTGTAAGGCCGGCATCGTCGCCGATCGCTCCGATCGCCGCTGTTGCAGCCTCCTTCACCTGCCGATCCTCGTCGTTGCGGGCGGCCTGTGCCAGCCACTCCACGGCTTCGGGCGACCCGATCTCACCGTAGGCGGTCGCTACGGCTTCTCGCACCGTGGGATCGGGATCCTGCCTGGTTGCACGGAGCACGTTGAGCGCATCGTCACCGCACACCCCGAGCTTCTCTGCAGCAGCAGCGCGCACGGAGGGGTCGCTGTCCGCAGCAAGCTCCTCAAGGCGTGTCAGGTTCTCCGCTGCCTGTTGGGGTGTCAATGCGGTCGTTGCCATGCGGCGCAGCACCGTGTCGGGTGACGTCAGGAAGGCAACAGGGTCAGCGATCAGCGCGACGAGATCTTCTCGTGATACTGCCATCGCCTCACGATACCACCGGCATCCCGATCCGGGCCGAGGTCCTGTTGGTGAGCGACGTCAGACAACCCGTTCCAGGAGCATGGCGATGCCCTGGCCGACGCCGATGCACATCGTTGCAAGCCCGTAGCGGCCGTCCCTGTGCGCCGTTTCCCTTGCGACTGTCCCGACGAGCCTGGCACCGGTCATACCGAGCGGGTGGCCGATCGCGATCGCTCCGCCGTTCGGGTTCACGTTGTCGGCGTCATCGGGAAGCCCGAGCTCGCGCAGGCATGCGAGCGATTGTGAAGCGAAAGCTTCGTTGAGCTCGATGGCGTCGATGTCTCCCAGGGACACGCCGGTGCGCTCCAGCAGCTTGCGCGTTGCGGGTACGGGGCCGATCCCCATGATCCGCGGTGCTACGCCAGCGCTCGCCATGGCGACGATACGCGCCATCGGGTCCACTCCGAGTTCTTCGAGGACGCGGCCGCTGACGACCACAGCTGCAGCCGCGCCGTCGTTGATGCCCGACGCGTTGCCAGCCGTCACTGTTCCATTCTCGAAGATAGGCCGGAGCCGCGCCAGTATCTCGATCGTCGTCTCCGGCCGTGGGTGCTCGTCGCGGTCAACGATGACAGGGTCTCCCTTGCGGCGGGGCACCGGGACCGGTACGAGTTCGCCGTCGAAGAAACCGCGCTCCGATGCCGATTTGTGGCGCTGTTGGCTGCGCAGGGCGAACGCGTCCTGATCCTCACGTGAGATGGCGAAGTCCGTGGCAACGTTCTCTGCGGTTCCCGGCATCTCGTCGGCG
>CAYLIR010000289.1:0-2575 GCA_964383515.1 uncultured Acidimicrobiaceae bacterium | reverse complement strand
GATGCTATTGCTGTGTTGAGTGCGTCACCGAAGGCGGTTTCGCCACGGCCGACAGCGCGCACAGCCTCGACGAGTCCATCGACATCTACCCGTTTGAGTATGTAGCCCGATGCTCCGGCATCGGCCGACTCGAGTAGCGCGTCTTCGTCAGCGTACGAAGTGAGGATGAGGACGCGTGTCTCTGGCCAGCGCTTCTTGATCTCCCGACAGGCCGTGATACCCGAACTATCTGGGAGGCGTACATCCATGACGACGATGTCGGGGGTGTCGAGCCCCGTTCGACGAACGGCACCTGCGGCCGTCGATGCTTCGCCCACGACCTCCAGGTCGTCCGTCGCATCGAAGAGCGACCTGAGCCCTGCACGGACGATGTCGTGGTCGTCGACGAGAATGAGGCGAAACGGGTGGTCGGACATACCGGAATCATATCGGCTTTCTACTCCGCCCTCGAGCGACGGGTCTTCTATCGTGCAGGGATGCGCACGCCGAGGGATGGAAGAGAAAATCTCCTGCTGCTGGTCGAGCGTGCGTCCTCGATCGTCGAGCAGGTCGACCTCGCGTCCTTGCTGGTTGCCACCATCGACACGGCGATGGAGCTTACGGGAGCACGGTACGGAGCTCTCGGGGTAGTCGACCATTCAGGTGAAATCGTCGAGTTTCACCATCGAGGCATCACTGATCTCGATGCCAGAGAGTTGGGACATCCGCCCGTCGGGAAGGGTGTGCTCGGTGATATCAGCCGGTATGGGGCCATCGTCAGGATCGACGACATCGCGTCACATGCTGGGTACACCGGGTTGCCCGACGGCCATCCCTTGATGGCGTCTTTTCTTGGTGTCCCCGTGAAAGCCCGTAGCAAGGTGTTCGGGAACCTGTACGTCACAGAAAAGGTCGGCGGGTTCACCGAGGACGATGAAATCACCCTACGCGTCTTGGCGGGACTTGCCGGAACGGGCATCGACAGCATCCGTATGGGCGAGGAGCTCCAGGCACGAGCGATCCGAGAGGATCGAGACCGTATCGCTCGCGATGTCCACGACTCGATCATCCAGAACCTCTTCGCCGTTGGACTGGGCTTGCAGTCGAGAGCATCCGCCCTGGCAGATGACGATGAGCTCAGCGGTGTGCTCGAAGCCGCGGCCGTCGCCGTCGACGCATCCATAACAGAACTCCGACGATTGATCTACGACCTCCACGGCGATCTCCCAAGGCGAGGGTCGCTCGCCGAGGAGGTCGCCGAGCTTGTCGATCGCCTGAGCGCTTCGTTCCACGTACCGGTGGAGGTCTCGGTCGACGGGGTTATCCCCGATCTCGACGCCAGCATCATCGATGATGTGATCCAGATCGTCAGGGAATCCGTATCGAACGCGCTCCGACACTCAGGGGCAACGGCGATCGCTGTCGCCCTTGAAGCCGATGAGAGGTCGCTCACCGTCTCCATCGTGGACAATGGTCACGGGTTCGACGTTCAACGGGCTCCATGGGGATTCGGTCTCACCAACATGCGAACGAGGACTCGACGTGCTGGCGGTGAGATCGATGTGCGCTCCAACCATGGGGTTGGGACGTCGGTAGCCGCTCGGATCCCGCTACCCGGCGCATCGGGTGCATCGCTGTGAGCCCATCACTCGAACTGTGCGCTGTAGCCTCTGCCGCGTGAACGCGCTGCTCTCCAGCCGTCAGGCCGGAGAGCAGCGTCGCGTTGCTGCGCGAACCTATCCGAAGTTCACCGTGATCCAGCCGTAGCCGCTCGCGGTCTGAACGTGGTGGTCACCGTCCCATCCCTCAGATGTGCTGTCAGCGTCCCAATACGCCATTGCGATCTGCGCGGGTTCGCCGAGCGTGAGCTGTCCGTCCTGCTCGTCGCCTGTCTGGAGTGGGCGAGAGAGCTCGAAGTACCACTCACCTTCGCCATCTTCGACCATGTTTGAGTGCGTGTACGCACCGAGGATGCTGTTCTCCGCGGTTGCAGTGTTGTCGTCACCGCGATCTTCAGGGCTCGTTGCCCACTCGTCATCCAAGTTGCATGCTTCGTCGTTGCCAGTTCCACTGACCGACCCCGAGGCATCTGTTGCGCCGCCGGAGAGCTCTCCTGCTGCACACCCGAGTTCCCAGTGCCAGACGTCGACCATGCCGATTCCGTGGTCGCCTTCCTCGTCGTCGCCGCCCATGTGCGGTCCACCGGTTGCGATGTTCAGCATGAACGCGACGGCGCTCGACAAGTGCGTGTCATCGGGGTTGAAGTTGTAGTCGTCGTCAACCGTCAACAGCGCATACACGTTGTCATCGTCGTGGGCGACCTTGATATTCGCGTTGTGGTTCTCGAGGCCCTGATCAGCTTCCTCTTCGATCGGTGTGAGTTCCACGTCGACACCTTCGATCGATGCCCAGTCTGCTGGATCCCCATCGATCGTTATCGATGCTGTGGGCGCGTCGATCGTCAGCTGGGTCTCGTCGTGTGGTGCCATGGTTGTTGCCGCACCCTCCGAACCACCTGTCTGCGTCGCGGTCGTCTCAGTCGATCCGTTGGTGCCACTTGAACATGCGGCAGCAACGAGAGCGAATACGAAAGCGA
>CAYLIR010000288.1:0-2582 GCA_964383515.1 uncultured Acidimicrobiaceae bacterium | reverse complement strand
ACCGGGGGGGGGGGGCGCCTGGGTCCCGGGGGCCTGGTTATTGGGCGGGACGTGCTCGTCGGCCGGGCCCCCGCCCGCAACTGCGCGCAGCGACCGACCCTGAGGCCAGCGGAGGCGACTTCTACGCGCCCATGTTCGTCAACTCGGGCCCGCCGGTGAAGCGCCCCATTCTGCGCAGGATCGGCATCCAGCGAGCCATCGATGCCCTCTGGCAGGTCTCGGAACGCGAAACCGGCCTCACGCTCGAGATCAGATAGGCCCACCTCCATCCCGACCTATCTGATCTGCCAGCCATCCGATGTCGTGCAACGAATCGGGTTGGAGCGCCTACGGCCTGGTCACCCTGATGGTCGTTCCATCACTGTCACCGTCGGGGTCGGTGTTGGCTGTGGCGTCGTAACTCAACGAGTCGTGGGTGATGTTCGTCACCGTGAAGGAGGTCTTCCTTCTTCGGAGATCGTCCAACGAAACGGAACACGTCCCATCGCTCCCCGTCACACACGTCGCGGATGGGCCACGTCTCCACAGGCCGGTGACTGCCGCGTTGGCAACCGGATCACCGAGGTCATCGAGAACCGTGATGGTCACGGTGGCCATCCACAGCTTGCGGGCCGAAACACCACTGGCATCGAGGTCAGCGACATGCAGCGACGACGCGCCCCCTCCGGGGTCGGTGGCGGTCACGGTTGCGGTCGTGGTGCCCGTGGCACCTCCGTCGTCGGTGACGGTAAGCGTCACGGTGTAGGTACCCGCCGAAGCGTATGTGTGGCTCGGGTTCTGTGACGTGCTCGTGGCACCGTCACCGAAGTCCCATGCCCAGGCAACCACGGTTCCGTCACTGTCAGATGATGCATCGGTGAACGTGCAACCCAGATCGGTGCACGAGGAGGTGAACGCAGCTGTCGGAGCAACGTTGCCTCCGGGGTCGGTGGCGGTCACGGTTGCGGTCGTGGTGCCCGTGGCACCTCCGTCGTCGGTGACGGTAAGCGTCACGGTGTAGGTACCCGCCGAAGCGTATGTGTGGCTCGGGTTCTGTGACGTGCTCGTGGCACCGTCACCGAAGTCCCATGCCCAGGCAACCACGGTTCCGTCACTGTCAGATGATGCATCGGTGAACGTGCAACCCAGATCGGTGCACGAGGAGGTGAACGCAGCTGTCGGAGCAACGTTGCCTCCGCTTGTTGCTGCACCGTCGACAACCAGCGCGTATGGCTGCGGGCCGAACGGTACGTTGAACGCGCTGACCGTAACCGTCCACGTACCTGCACTTGCAGCGCTGATATAGACGTTCTCGACGTTGTTGACCCGATCGGCGGAGCCGCCCGGCATCGTCCAACCGCCTGCGAACACGTTTCCTCGATACGTCGTGCCGTCGGGCGCTACGACGGTGAGATCGAGATCGTTCACCAGGTTGGACGCTGCAGCCTCGGTAGATGGGTAGTCGCTCCACACGAGGGAGATCTTGAGCTGTTCCCCACCTGGTGCCGTATAGGACGTCACCGACGTTGCGCCCGTGACCAGCCCGGCTGCGTTGTCCTCGTAGAGCGCCGTGCCGTCGACGGCATTGGCGAGATCGATGCGTCCCCAACCCTCATGGCTGTTGGGAATAGGGAAGTCGTTGTCGTTTGCGCCGTCGTTGTTCTCATCGAGTAGGTCGACGGCAGCGTTGATGAGCGTCGCTTTCGTGAGTGCCGCGCTCGCATCATGGCCGTGTGCCTTGGCGTAGTAGTCGCGCACGACCGCCGCAGCGCCAGCTGCCAGTGGGTTGCTCATCGAGGTGCCGCCCATGTACTTGTACTGATCGCTTGTGGGGAAGCCCCACCCGTCGTACTGATATGCACCGTTCTGTGGGTTCGCCGCAGTGTCGTAGCCTTCCTGATACAGATCCGAGTAGCCCGAAAGAACCCACGTTCCCGGCGCGACGACGTCCGGCTTGATTCTGCCGTCATCCGTTGGCCCACGGCTTGAGAACGCAGCGAGCTGTTCGGCGTTGCCTGCGCTCGGATCGTTGGCGATGGGGGCTGTGGGGAAGTCAGTCGGCCATGCTGAACCGTAGGTGAAGATGTCGTTCTGGCCGGTGCAACCGTTGCCGATCTGGTTGTCACATGACCAGTTGCCTTGGCGATCGTTCTCGCTGGCTCCCACGGTCAAGGTGTTCTTCGCTGATGCGGGAGACCCCATCGAATCCTCATCGACGAAGCCGTTCGCATTTGCGTCGACACCAGCGTTCCCTGCTGATGTCGTCATGAGGAAATCCTGGTTCGACCACAGGAAAGCATCGACCTGCGCGGCGTCGGCTGTGTAGGCACCTGCCGCATCGCTTCCCCACGAATCGGAGTGGATCCGCGCACCCGCGTCGTATGCCTGCTGGAGGAGTGTCGCGAGATCGTCTGGGAGTCCGAGGAGGTAGTAGCCGTTCTGGTAGAACGAACACGATCCGCTGAACGACGCATAGTCCTCGGTCGCCTGGAACACCAGCCGCGCGGCGGGCGCCGTCCCCCTACCTTCACCCGTGGCTCCTCCGTCACCCAGCACGGAAAGCGATGTATGTGTCCCATGGCCGGAATCGACATCGATAGCGC
>CAYLIR010000287.1:0-2605 GCA_964383515.1 uncultured Acidimicrobiaceae bacterium | reverse complement strand
ACCATCAGGCTTCCAACCCGCTTGGCGGGAAGACATCCCAGCCGGGAACTCCTACCGCTCGATCTTCACCTACGACCCGAAGAAGTTCAAGCATCCGAGCCCGGCTTGGTACGAGCTGTTCAAGGCCGAGTTCGCTATGACCGACGACGAGTTCAGCCAACCCCAGTCGGGTGGGGATGAGCCGGTCAGTGTCGACCAGCCCTGTGCCCTCAGCAAGGAACAGATCAGCTTCTTCGTCACGACATCTGGAGCAGAGAACGTCTCAACAGAGGCCTACGATCGAGTTGCGTTCAGCCACGGCAAGTCCATCGACGAGAACCTGTCTCTGCGGCGCGCCTCCGTCGGGCGACTCCCAGACCTTGTGGTTCACCCCCGCCACAAGGATGAGGTTGCGCGGATCGTCGCCTACTGCAACGAGCAACGCATACCTATCGCCACCTTCGGTGCGGGTTCGGGAGTGGTTGGAGGCAATGCCACCCCACAAGGCGGCATCGCCTTGGTTCTCAAGACACACATGAACAAGGTCCTGGCTGTGAGTGACCTCAACCAGACGGCCGTGGTCCAACCCGGGATAGTCGGACCTGCCTATGAGCAGGCGCTCAACGACGCGCCGACACGCTTTGGCAGCGCGCACGCCTATACCTGCGGGCATTTCCCTCAGTCCTTCGAGATCTCCTCAGTCGGTGGCTGGATCATGGCTAGCGGTTCGGGCCAGGCTTCCACCTACTACGGAGACGCGTGCGACCTCCTCGTCAGTGCCGAGTTCGTCACTCCGGCCGGGACCTTGCATACGCTCGACATCCCCGGCACTGCCGTTGGCCCTCGCGTCAACGAGATGATCAAGGGCAGCGAAGGTGCATTCGGGATCCTGGTCGAGGTGACCCTGAAGATATTCCGGCATATGCCTGAGAACCGCCAGCGTTTCGCCTTCATGTACAAGACCTGGGACGAGGCGGTTGCTGCCAGCCGAGAGATCGTGCAAGGTGAGTTCGGAATGCCGGCGGTGTTCCGCATATCTGATCCGGAAGAGACCGAGATTGCCCTGAAGCTCAAGGGACTCAACGACGGGCTCCCCGATGCCTACATGCGGACGCGGGGCTTCGATCCCGGGAGCCGCTGCCTCTGTGTCGGTACCGCCGAAGGTGAGAAAGGCTATGCGCGCCATGTCCGGAGGCAGTCCCTGCGAATCGCTCGTAGGCACGGCGCCATAACCCTCACGGGCTACGCCACCCGTCAATGGGAGAGCGGCCGCTACTCCGACATCCACATGCGAGATGATCTGGTGGACTACGGGATCATCATCGACACGCTCGAAACCGGGGTCACCTGGGAGAACCTTGAGCGAGTCCGCCAAGGTGTTCGCGACTACGCCAAGCAACGACCGCGAACCTTGTGCCTGACCCACGCATCGCATTTCTACCCACAAGGCACCAACCTCTACTTCATCTTCATCCTGCGACCAGAGAGCGAAGAGGAATTCCTACGATTCCGCAGTGGTGCCGTAGACCGCATGGTGTCGTGTGGTGGTTCGCTTAGCCACCACCATGGGGTGGGCCGTATCTTCGCTCCCTGGATGGAGACCCATCTCGGATCGGAGCAACTGGACGTGCTGCGGGCACTCAAGCGACACTTCGACCCCAACAACATCATGAACCCAGGGGGAACGCTCGGTCTCGACGACCCCCGAGGGGTGGCCCGAGACGATAGGCCGGACCGGTCCTAGGGATCGGCCCAACCGATCTATGTACCGTTCAGTCATGGAGACATCGACCACAAGCACGGATCTGATCCTCGCGATCGATGTTGGAACCCAGTCGACCCGGGCTGCCTTGGTCGACCTTCAGGGCGAGATCCGCCACATCGTCAAGACACCAGCCGAACCGCACTTCTCGCCTCAGCCAGGATGGGCAGAACAGGATGTCGAGTCCTTCTGGCATATCGTGGCTACGAGCTGTCGGCAAGTTCTGCGTGACGCCGGCCGCGATGCCGACCGCATCATGGCGGCCACGATCACGACCCAGCGCGCAACCTACATCAACGTCGATGCCCAGGGAGTGGCATTGCGGCCAGCCATTGTCTGGCATGATCAGCGCAGGGCCAGCACTGAAGGGATCATCCCGTCCCTCGCGGTGCCCTTGCTCAAGCTGCTCAAGGCCCACCGTCTCGTCGACTTCGCCGTTGGCTACTGCCGCTCGAACTGGATCCGCCAGAACCAACCCGACATCTGGGAGCGGACCCACAAGTATCTGTGCCTATCGGGCTACCTCACCTATCGCCTGACCGACGAGTTCCGGAATTCCGTTGGCAACATCATCGGCACGATGCCCTTCGATGTGAAGCGGTCGGACTGGGCGCGCCGCTGGGACCCCAAGTACCATCTCTTTCACGTCGAGGCCGAAAAGCTCCCCGACCTGGTACAGCCCGGGGAGGTTCTTGGCCACATAACCGAGGAAGCGTCGGCGGCCACCGGAATCGAGGCTGGCTTGCCTCTGGTCGCTGCTTCCAACGACAAGGCTTGTGAGATGCTGGGCGCTGGCAGTCGTCAACCAGCCGATGCGTTCGTCAGCTACGAAGAAAAAGGTATCCAGCGCATCGGTCACGACGA
>CAYLIR010000286.1:0-2620 GCA_964383515.1 uncultured Acidimicrobiaceae bacterium | reverse complement strand
CCAAGCTGAGGCTCCCGCAGCCAGGATCGGCTCTCCCTGACCAGCGCTGGGTTGCGCCCTGCACCGGTTGCCCACAGCCCATGCTGAGCGTTCCCGGCTGCCAGGCTGGCCATGAACGACACCTGACATCGTGCGACATGATGCGGTGAGTTGACACCCCCTCGTTCGGTGCATACAATTGGTACGACCACCCGGTCACTCGATAACTTGATGCCTCGATCCTATGAAGACGGAGCCATGAAGCCCGCACTGCCACTGAACCCTCCGACCAGGATCCGACTCCACGAAGGCATCGTGGAACAACTCAAGGACCGCATCATCAGCGGTGCGCTGCCAGCCGGGTCGAAGCTCCCTCCTGAGCGGCAACTGGCCGAACAGCTCCGGGTCAACCGCACCACCGTGCGCGAAGCACTGCACAAGCTGGAGAGCATGGGCCTCGTGAAGATCAACCATGGAAGCGGTGTCTATGTACGAGACTTCCTCGAAAGCGGCACCTTGGAACTGGCCCGATACCTGTTCTTCGTTGGCGGTGAAGTGGACAAGGGGATGTTGCACGATGTGCTGGACTTGCGCCGCTTGCTGCTGCCCGCGATCAGCGCCCAGGCTGCCGCTCATCGAACTGAGGACGACATGAGGCTGCTTGAGTCTCTCTGCTTGGGAAGTGACGAGATGCCGATCGAGGAGCGAGATTGGCGTGTCCACAATGCCATCGCCCGAGCCAGCGGCAACCTGCTCTTTGTCGTCTTGCTCAATGCGTTCACCGGCTTTGGCCAGGAGTTGGCCAAGCCGTACTTCAAGAACGCGGCCAACCAGCAACGGTCGTTGGCGTTCCATCGCGAGATCTTTGCAGCGATCAGCGCGCGTGACTCCGATGCCGCAAGCAGGATCATGGTGGATGCCCTGGACTATGCCGAAGCGTTCACTCGCAAGGTGTTCGGGATCGAAACCAGCAACGATCAGGTACGAGAGAGCTGATGCCGAACCCAAGCATGGAACGTTTCATCGAAACCCACGAAGAGGGCGAGTACGACCTGCTGATTGTCGGTGGAGGCATCACGGGTGCCGCCCTGGCCTATGACGCAGCACGACGTGGGCTCTCGGTGGCCCTGGTCGAGAAACAGGACTTTGGCGGCGCTACTTCGGCCGCCACTTCCAAACTGATCCACGGGGGGTTTCGCTATCTGGCTCACCTTGAGTTCGGCCTGGTTCGGGAATCTCTTCGCGAGCGCCGGACGCTCGAGAACATCGCGCCGAACTTCGTCTATCCCATCCCCTGCATCATCACCAGCTACAACACATCCTTTGTCGACAATGCTCTCGCCGTGCGAACCGCCATGGTCGCGTATGACATCCTGTCCTTCGGCAAGGACGACACGTGGGACAGCAACAAGAGCATCCCATCCCGACGTCTACTCAGCATCGACAACGCGAAAACACTGGAGCCTGCCATCCCGACCGACGGGCTCAAAGGGGTCGGCGTCCAGTACGACTGCTCCAACCTCTGTCCCGAGCGTCTCACCCTGGCTTTCCTACGCTCAGCAGTAGCTCATGGAGCCAGGCTTAGCAACCACTCGCGCGTGGAGTCGTTCATACAGTCCCCTGATGGACGGGTACTCGGGGCTCAGGTACACGACCCGCTCAACGACCGCTCGGTCGGTGTTCGGGCCAAGGTGACCGTGAACTGTGGCGGACCATGGGCAGACCTTCTCCTCGGGCTCCTTCCTGGCGAACGCCGTGGGAAGCAGCTGCGGCGCTCGGAGGGAATCCACATCATCGTCCGCAACACGTTGGTCCTGAACCATCTGGTTACCTACCCCAAGCGCAGCGGAGGTCACTTCTTCATGTTGCCGTGGCGAGGCCGTACCTTGATCGGGACCACCGACAGGGAATGGGTCGGCGACCCCGACGAGTACCGGGTGACCAGGGAGTCGATCATGGGATTGATTGACGAAGTCAACGCCGTCTTCGGCCAGGATGCGGTCGTGTTCTCCGATGTTCTCCATGCCTACGGTGGGTTACGCCCCCTCGTGGGAGACGGGAACAAGGGTGTTCGCGATTCCTCACGTAAGTACGAGATCTACGACCACCATGAGCATGGATTGGAAGGCCTCATCACCGTCGAAGGAGGCAAGTACACCACCAGCCGCAACCTCGCTGAGAACACCATGAAGACGGTGTTCTCCAAACTGAACCGCAACCCCCGCGAATGCACTACCGACAAACACCGCCTCGATGGCTGCGAGATCGACGATGTCGAAGCGTTCGTCGAACGGGCCCAACAAGACAATCCTGGCTTCGACGCCAAGACCATGGACTGGCTGGCCCGTCAGTACGGAACCAGATTCTCCGAGGTACTGCAACTGGCAGAGGCCGACCCTGATCTGGCTGTGCCCCTCGACAGCGATGGTGAGATCGGAGCCCAAGTCGTGTACGCCATTCGCCACGAGATGGCCCGAACACTCAACGATGTGATCTTGCGTCGGACGGGGATCGGGACCCTTGGATACCCCGGTGACGACGTGATCGACCGCGTTGGAGCCATCGCCGCCAATGAACTCAACTGGGATGACGATCAACGAGAGCGGGAGATCGCCCGGGCTCAAGCGACACTGCGATTGCC
>CAYLIR010000285.1:0-2651 GCA_964383515.1 uncultured Acidimicrobiaceae bacterium | reverse complement strand
CGTGGGAAAGGATCGACACGAACGCTGCAGCGGTCCACAACACGATATCAAGTCCCCGATACGTCGCCGCCCCAAGCAGCGCGATGAACAGGAACGTCACATGGACGCCAACCGGAATACCGAACAATCTGAACCTGAGCACCCCAGGACGGTAGCGCGCCCGCAGCCCCTTCCCCGCATACCGAGGATCGGTGCGTTACGCGTCGGCGTCGTCGGTGCTTTCCTCGTCGCTGCTTTCCTCGTCGGGGCTTGGCGCACCGAGGGAGGCAAGCCACTCTGCAGGATCGGCAGGCAGCATGTCAGAAGACCCTTCGATCTCGGCGTCACCGAACAGGGATGCCGCCGTCGGAACCTGCGCATCCGGCAGGGACGGCTGGATCTGCTGGTAAGCAACAGAACCCGTGCCTGCAGGAATGAGCTTGCCGATGATCACGTTTTCCTTGAGACCGCGCATGTAGTCGGACTTGGAGTTCAGCGACGCCTCCGTCAGCACCCTTGTCGTCTCCTGGAAGGAAGCAGCAGAGAGCCACGAATCGGTCGCGAGCGATGCCTTGGTGATACCCATCAGTTCAGGGCGTCCTTCAGCTGGCTGCTTGCCGTCTTCGACCAGTTCGCGGTTGCGATCACGGAACTCCTGAGCATCGATGAGCTCTGCCGGCAGCCAAGGCCCATCACCCGGGTTCACGATGCGAACTCTACGCAGCATCTGGCGAACGATGAGCTCGATGTGCTTGTCGTGTATGTCCACACCCTGGGATCGGTACACCTCTTGTACCTGCTCCACCAGGTAGACCTGACACGCCCGCACGCCCTGGATGTCGAGGACTTCCTTCGGATCGAGCGGTCCCTCGGTCAGCTGGGTGCCAGGCTCGATGATGTCACCCTCGGCAACCCGCAGCTTCGCACGCAGGGGCAACAAGTACCGTCTCTCTTCATCGCCGTCGACCACAACGAGATAGCGGTCACCACTGTCTGGGTCGTCTTCGAAGGTCACCACACCCCCAAGTTCTGCGAGGAGCGCGACACCCTTCGGCGTGCGAGCCTCGAACAGCTCCTGGACACGGGGAAGACCGTGCGTGATGTCCTGGCCTGCGATCCCACCGGTATGGAAGGTACGCATCGTCAGCTGGGTACCAGGCTCACCGATCGACTGAGCAGCCATGATCCCGACGGCAGTCCCGGACTCGACCATCGAGCCAGTAGCCAAGTCGATGCCGTATGACGCTTTCGCTATCCCGTAACGGCTCGTGTCCGTCAGCGGTGAGCGGACACGGATCTCTGTGACCTCTTCGATCTCGGTGATGCCATTGACCGCTTCACGGTCGAGCACGAAACCAGCTGTGAGCTTGCGCCCGTCGGGCAGCGTTGCCATCTTCCGCCCGATCTTGACATCCTCTGCGAGCACACGGCCGAATATGCGGTTC
Organism: uncultured Acidimicrobiaceae bacterium; assembly: GCA_964383515.1. Lineage (GTDB taxonomy): Bacteria > Actinomycetota > Acidimicrobiia > Spongiisociales > UBA5794 > JAMBLL01. The sequence goes on along the minus strand of CAYLIR010000285.1, from coordinate 1,227 downwards.
CTCAGGTGCTTCATGACCACGCCATCTTCGTTGCGGATCGTGATAACCAGACCCGGATCCTCTGTCACGTCGTCGTGGATGATGATCTCCTGGGAGACATCGACGAGGCGGCGGGTCAGGTATCCGGAATCCGCGGTACGCAGTGCTGTGTCGGCAAGCCCTTTGCGGGCGCCGTGCGTCGAGATGAAGTACTCGAGCACCGTGAGACCTTCACGGAAGTTCGCTTTGATCGGCTGCGGGATGATCTCACCCTTCGGGTTGGCTACCAGACCGCGCATGCCTGCAATCTGACGAAGCTGCATGATGTTGCCTCGTGCTCCCGAACGAACCATCATGTCCATGGGGTTGAAAGGATCGGCCTGCAAGGTCTCCTGCATGGCATCTTTCACCTTGTCGGTGGCTTCGGTCCAGATCTCGATGAGCTCAGAGCGACGCTCATCGGCAGTGATGATGCCCTTCTGGTACAGCTTCTCGACCTTGACGGCACGATCCTCGAACGTCTCGAGGATCTTCTTCTTGCCAGGAGGCGTCTTGACGTCCTCAAGGCCGATCGTGAGCCCTGCCCGGGTCGCGTAGTGGAAACCGAGTTCCTTTATGTTGTCCAGCGTGTTGGCGACATCCGGCTTGTCGTAGGTGTGAATCACCTCTTCGACAAGGGTACGGATGTCCGACTTCAGCAGTACAGCGTTCACGAACGGGAATCCGATCGGGAACGCGCCGTTGAGGATCACACGGCCAACCGTGGTCTCGGTGAGACCTTCTGCTGGCACGGGCTCATCGTCGATGAGGTCCTTGAGCAGGGGCTTGAGCTGAGCATGGAGCTCAGCATCGCCAGCAAGATGCCCAACACGCACCTTGATCGGCGCGTGCAGCGCGATATGCCCCGCGTCGTACGCCATCATCACCTCGTCAACGGACGAGAAACTACGGCCTGCACCCCGTGCGTCTGCCACGAACGCAGACAGGTAGTACATGCCGATGATCATGTCCTGGGAAGGTGTCACGATGGGTCTGCCGTTCGCTGGCGAGAGCACGTTGTTCGTCGACAGCATCAGCACCCTGGCCTCCGCCTGTGCCTCTGCTGACAGCGGAAGGTGGACAGCCATCTGGTCGCCGTCGAAGTCGGCGTTGAACGCTTCGCACACGAGTGGATGCAACAAGATCGCTTTCCCCTCGACCAGGACCGGCTCGAACGCCTGGATGCCAAGGCGGTGCAACGTGGGTGCA
>CAYLIR010000284.1:0-2680 GCA_964383515.1 uncultured Acidimicrobiaceae bacterium | reverse complement strand
CGGACCCCGGCTTCGATGACACCGGCACGGACGGCGAGCTCGGAGTCTTCATCCGCTCCTCGCCCCCAGACGCGGAGGAAGCGCGGTCTACGAATGCTATCCCGAGCCTCGGGCCCAATGGCTTAGCAGGCCACACGATCGTTGGGCAAGGCCATGAGTGGGTGATTGCGAGTCGGGACTTGGCGCCTGGCAAGCTGGTCAGCCTTGCCGAGGTCGGTCTCTCGGAACTCCTGGCCTCCCTGGAACAGGATGCGGTTCTGGAGGCCCATCAGGAGATAGCATCCGTCCCTGGCATCGGATCGCTTCCGCTTCCGAGCTACGTCGCGGCCTTCGTCATATCCTACATTGGGATCGGCGCGGGTTCGGACGGCGAGCCGTTCCAACGATCGGTCGCCTTGGGTACATACCGGGGAGAGGTGAATGACCTCGCCGTCCTTGACTGGTGGTACGGATCAGACGCCGTGGTGGATGATTCCCCGAACTCTCACACCTACGTGGTACCTGCCTACCAGGACCTGAGCGAGGCTGACCCTTGGGTTCCAGATGCACGGCTCGCTGTGGTGATCGATGAGGATGGGACCGTTCAGATGACCAGGGTCGTCGGCTTCGAGAGGGAAGAAATGGCGAGCCTTCTCTCTCGTGTGCGGATAGAATCGGTGCAGGCTTGGAAGAAGGAAACGGAGTTCGTTCGCGCCGATGCATCGCTGGATGGCCAATCATGACTCATGAATGGTTCGCGATGCCATCGTACGGTGACCGCGCGCGGGCTAGTTCCGTATCCCGCTGCCTGCGGTGGACCGCGGGCGTCGAGGTTCACTTGAGATGAACTGGCGAAAGGTCATTCAGACCGGGGCTGTGGTTTGGGCGATCGTAGGAGCTGGGATCGCCGTTGGTGCCGTGCGCGACGTGAATCCAGACGCACGTGTCGTCGTGGTTGTGGCCTCGATCCTCGGTCCGGCCGCCGCCATCGCAGCTGCGGTGCTGGCTGGACGAAGGCGAGACCGGTGGGCGGGCGCGCTGTTGGTTCTGTCGGCTGCGACACCGACGTATTTCGCTGTTGCGTTGAACCTCCCAGCGCTGCTGGTCGGGCTGTATCTCCTGGTGGGTGGCAAGTTGCAGGAGTGAACGAACCTGGTCTTGCCTGGGTTTCGTGCAGGTTGGTGATTGGAGTCTGCTGTCATGGTCTGTGAGGAGGACCGATGGCACGGAAGGCATATCCACCGGAGTTCAGGTGCCGGGTCGTGGAGTTCGTTGGGGGAGGTCGGAAGGTCGATGAGGTGGCTGTGAATCTCGGGATCAGCGAGCAGTCGACCTATATCTGGCGGAGGCAGGCGAGGATCGACGCGGGGGCCGAGCCAGGGTTGACGTCACCGGAGAAGGCGGAGCTCGTTGCAGCGCGGAGGCGGATCCGCGAGCTGGAGATCGAGGTTGTGATCCATCGTCGTGCAACCGGGCTGCCGAAAGATGAGACATCCCCAAGAGACGGTTCATAGCGATCCGGCATGCCTGGTTGACCGAGCTGATCGTCAAGATCCATGCCGACTCGAAGGCCGCCTATGGGGTACGTCGGAGCTATGTACTCCTAGCCGTGCTTCCCTTCCGACGGTTCACGTGAGCAACCGGGTCCTACTCCGGGTCGCGGTTCGGAGCCGTTGCTCCTCTGCGAGCCGGTCTACAATCGCCCGATGGCCACCATTGCACCCTTCGGCTCCTGGAAGTCACCGATCAGCGCCGCCGACACGGTCGCCGGCACCGTTCGCTTTTCCGAGCCGCGGTGCGACTCCGGTGTTCTCTTTTGGCTCGAGGCGCGTCCGTCCGAGGGCGGCAGGACGGCGCTCGTCCGCAGGCTCCCGGACGGCACCATCGAAGACGTTCTTCCCAAAGACGCGAACGTTCGCACGATGGTCCACGAGTACGGGGGAGGGGCATATCTCGCACGCGACGGGGCGGTCGTCTATTCCGAGTTCAGCGATCAGCGGCTCCACCGGACGGCCGACGGTGATCCGGTGCCGATCACCGCGCCTCCGTACCGCCCGATGGGCGTCCGCTACGCCGATCCGATCGTGGGGCCCGACGGTACGGTGATCTGCGTCCGGGAGACGCATCCCGAGAGCGGGGAGGCGGTCAACGATCTCGTGGCGATCGACGAGGGCGGAACGTCGAAGGTCATCGCTGCAGGGGCCGACTTCTATTCGTCCCCCCGGGTCTCTCCGGATGGACGGAGGCTGGCATGGCTCGAGTGGGACCATCCGAACATGCCGTGGGACGGGACTCGTCTCAACGTCGCCGACCTCACCGACCCGGCGACGCCCACACAGGTCGCAGGAGGGGCGAACGAGTCGATCGTCCAGCCCGAATGGGCGCCCGATGGAACCCTCGTCTTCGCCTCGGACCGCACCGGCTGGTGGAACCTCTACTGCAACGACGGCGAGACAACGAGGCCGGTCGTCGAGATGGACGCTGAGTTCGCTGGCCCACAATGGGACTTCGGCTCGTCGTGGTTCGGGTTCGTCGCCGACGACCGGATCGTCGCGACCTACTGGGAGAACGGCGAGCACCATCTGGGTCTGATCGATTCCGACGGGAACCTGGAGCGGCTCGATCTCGACTTCTCAAGCTTCGGATACCACCTCGTCACCGACGGTGATCGCAAGGTGTGGTTCGTCGGCGCGCACAGCCG
>CAYLIR010000283.1:0-2685 GCA_964383515.1 uncultured Acidimicrobiaceae bacterium | reverse complement strand
CCACACCCCCCGGCGGGTCTTCCTCGTCCCCATCGACCGTATCGGCCCCTAGCCACGTCGACGCCCGCGCCAGGCCGCGAAAACAATCCCTACGAACCGCGCGACGAATCGCCCTGGCCGGACACATAGACAAGTGAGAGGGTCCCGGAGAACGACCGACTCGTCACAGGAGGGAAGTACGCCATGATGCGAAGCCGTGTATCTGCCATTGTCGTTGTGGTCACAATGCTTGCGTCGGCTGCGGCCGCCTACGAACCCAGTGCTGCCGATGCCCAGAGTGACGTGCCCAGCTCTGTCACAACCACGACGGTGCCGCCCCGCCCGGACCAGAGGGCCCTTCCCCCCATGCCCGAAGAGCAACTTCCCGCCGTGAAACAATTCGCCCAAGACTACGGGCTCACTCTCGATCGCGCCTGGGCAGCATTGACCCAGCAGGCCAAGCTGACCGACTACGCCGACGGTGTACGTTCCTCCGTTCCCGGCTATGCGGGATTCGAGGTCACCATGACGCCTACGGGTGAAGTGCGGGGTGTACTCGCCGTGTTGGACCCGAGCGCCATCGAGGTGCCGGCGGATCTCCTGGTAACCGTCATTCCGGCCGCACTTCCCGAAAGCGCAATTCCATCGTTCAGCGCGGCGATGACTGCCACGGTCAATCAGGGAGATCTGCAGTCAGTAGTGGAAGGAGTCACATACGACCCGTTCCAGGACACGGTGATCGTTTGGGTTTCCTCTACTGACTCCGCTAGAGCTCAAACCGACACACCGACGATTGTCAACGCGCTCCGGCAATCCCTGCCCCCATCTCTTGACGCCACATCGATCCGCGTAGATGTTGCACCATCCACGAGCTACAACTACGGAGGGTTGAAGGAGTTCAAGAGCTCAAGTTTCCTATGGTTCCACAGGACATCGGGACAATGTACATCGGCGTTCGGCGTTGTGAAGTCGATCGGAGGCTCCCTGACTGGCGGCTACCTGACTGCGGCACACTGCAAGGTTCTTGGCGGTAGCGGCTGGAAGATCGCGCACCCTTCCGGTGACAAGACGGTCAATGCCTACTACAACCAGTCGTTCGGCGGCTACAAGGATCGCATCGTTTTCCAGGCCGCCGGTGCCAGCTGGCTCACCAAGACGAGCCCATCAACGACTCAGGATATGGCAGCGACGGCAACGCACATCTACAAGGGCACCTACTACTGTCACTACGGCTCGCGTTCGAATGCTCAGAAATGTGGGACGATTCAGCAGGTGAACGTGCCAGTAACCGATCAGGGGTACACCGTGTATACGTCGCTTCAGCAGACAGGCAAGACATGCATCGCGGGTGACAGCGGAGGCCCGGTGTGGAGACCAGGCTCACCGAGTACTCCCGCGGGGACCATTGAGGCATCGAGGAACTCCGACAGCACGTGTATGTATCTCGCTCTCGATGATCAGCTGTCGGGATCTGGGTGGACGCTCCTGTGAGGACTCCCGTGTCAACCCGCCATCTCCTGTGTGGGGTCGTGGTTGCACTCCTCGCACTGTCAAGCATGAGCCACGTGACATTCGACCTGCTGAAGCACCTGCTGACGCCTGGTCGGGGCGACGCGTCGATACTCGATCCTCGCGTCTATCCAACAGCTGCCACTCGTGCAGTCGCCGTCGGAGCCGTCGCCCTCGCCGGCGTCGCGACGTGTCGCGTCGTGCGTGAAGGTCGCCGATTCGCGGTCGTGGTGTTGGGTTCCGCCCTCCTGGCTGTGGGGATGGCGGGCGCCGGAGTTCGGCTTGCGCATCGGCCTCCTGATCTTGCAGCCAGGTCACTGTTCTTGGCGGTTGCGGGGCTGTCCGTGATCGGTGTCGTCCTCACCGTTCTCCGGGGTCGTGTTCGCCTTCCGCAGACAAGGCAAGACAAGAAATGATGTCGCTAGAGACACGCGCAAGGGAGCAAACCCATGAGGCGTGTTGCCGAATTCCGGGTCGGGGTGATGCTGGTAGCCGTTGGATATCCCTCCTTCGACCGTGACGAGAGGGGCACTTCTCGTGACCGCACGGTGTGCAGAGAGGTGCGAGTGACCCGTCTCCCTGCAACTGCTCGTGTCGGTCGTCATCGGGACCGTTGTGTGGATGCTCCTCTCGGCGGGGCTGGGAGCCGGCGTTGGGCTCACCAAGTTGATCCCACTCCTCCTTCCCGCTATCGGCGTCGGGTCGCCGGTCAACGACCGGCTTCGGGACCCGTGGTTCGGACTGTTGTATTCCTCCGGGTTGCTTGGTATCGTCGCCTGGCCCGTGGTTCTGCCGACCGAGATGCGGGGATCTCCTATGGTCGCACTGCCATGGCGATCCGGCTCCAGCGTCTCCGCGACCGGGGTCGGACGGCCGATCTCGCGATCTGTGTGGCCGTCGCCTATGGACCATGGCGATCTGACCCCAGGCAACCGACCACCACCAGACGAGAGGGGAACCGGCAATGCGGCAGAGGATGACCCTTCGTAGGTCGGGACGCTTGGGCGCCGTGTGCGTGGTGGTGGCCGTCGTGGCAGCGGCCTGCATCGCCGGGCCGGCCGCTACGACAACCACGACGATCGCCGCTGCCACGCGCGTCGACTGCGGCAGCTTCATAGACACGATCGACACGGATCCCGCGACCATGGGCTATCCTCGCCGGGTCCTCGACGTCGCTGCGTTCCCGGGTCGTGGTCG
>CAYLIR010000282.1:0-2700 GCA_964383515.1 uncultured Acidimicrobiaceae bacterium | reverse complement strand
GCCCCATCGAGACGGCATGGAAGACGCTCAACGAGTCACAGAAGGGCCTCTCTGGTGTCGAAACGCATGCGCGGTTGTCGATCACACACTACAAGGGCAAGACCGAGGTCGTGGCTGTCACCGACGAGCCGATACCCGGTGTCCCGTTGTCAGACAACGGCGTCCTCATCTTCAAGATCCTGCGCAACGCAGCAGATGCACCCGACCGGGGCAAGGTGTGCATCGTCGGGCGAAACCCAGATGCGCTCTGGTTCGACGACTACGCAGACAGGGTCATCTTCGACGAAGCCGGCCTGTTCGACTACACGCGGGTGGATGCACACGATGGCGGGGTACCCGTCAGCATCGGCGCGACAGGCGGGTCCTGAGCGATGACCTCGGTGAGCGATCTGGCGGTCTCGACATGATCGACAAGACGGTGGCTGGCGTCCACGCCGCAGTTGCTGACATCTTCGATGGCGCCACCGTGATGGTTGGCGGCTTCGGTGAGGCAGGGAGCCCGATCGAACTGCTGCACGCGCTCATCGATCAGGGAGCGACAGGCCTGACGGTGGTGAACAACAACACAGGGAGCGGTGAAGTCGGCCTTGCTGCGCTCATCAAGGCCGGGCGCGTGGAGAAGATGATCTGCTCGTATCCCCGGACGGCGAACTCCACCGTGTTCCCCGAGCTGTACCGAAACGGCCGCATCGAGCTCGAACTCGTCCCTCAAGGGACCCTCGCGGAGCGAATCCGCGCAGGTGGCGCAGGGATACCGGCGTTCTATACCGCGACGTCCGTCGGCACGCCGCTTGCAGCCGGCAAGGAGGCACGGGTATTCGACGGTAGGGAGTACCTGCTTGAGCATGGTCTCACCGCCGACTTCGCACTCATCAAGGCCTCTGTTGCGGATCGGTACGGGAACCTGCTCTACAACAAGACGGCGAGGAACTTCGGCCCTGTCATGGCAACGGCGGCCACCACGACGATCGCACAGGCAGCGACATATGCCGAACCCGGCGATATCGACCCTGAGTGTGTCGTGACGCCTGGCATCTTCGTGGACAGGGTCGTCATCGTCCCTGATCCTGTGTATGAATCGGATCTCGTGGCGGCAGGAGTGTCGTACCCATGACCAACACAGGCACACCGATCGGCCGCACGCGAGACGAGATGGCGCAGCGTGCGGCGATCGATATCCCAGACGGATCCTATGTGAACCTGGGTATCGGCATTCCCGAACGTGTTGCAGCGTACGTGCCACGAGGACGTGAACTGATCTACCACACGGAGAACGGCTTACTCGGCATGGGGCCCTCGCCGGGCGAAGGTGAGGGGGAGCCCGAACTGATCAACGCAGGGAAACGCCGTGTGACCGCGGTGCCCGGTGCCGCGTACTTCCACCACGCCGACAGTTTCGGCATGATCCGAGGCGGCCACATCGACCTGTGTGTGCTCGGTGCGCTCCAAGTAGCAGACAACGGCGATCTGGCGAACTGGTCGACCGGCGCACACGACGCGATCCCCGCAGTCGGAGGGGCGATGGACCTCGTCGCGGGGGTTGAGACGATCTACGTCATCACCCAGCACACGACCCGCTCAGGTGAACCGAAGCTCGTCACCGACTGCACCTATCCGCTCACCGGGAGAGGGGTCGTGAACAGGATCTACACCGATCTTGCCGTGGTAGACGTCACCGACGACGGATTTCAGCTCGTCGAGCTTGCACCGGGGGTGACCTTCGAATACGTAGCGGCCCGAACAGGAGCGCCGCTGCTGCCAGGCCCGATCGAGACGGGAGCCGGTACATGAGCGCCGATCCGGTGAGCCTCAGCGCTGCGTTGTACGAGCGAGCTCGCAAGGTGCTTCCTGGCGGTGTGAGCCGCAATACCGTGCTCGGCACACCACACCCGCTCTATGTGGAGCGTGCGCTGGGATGTCGCGTCTACGACATCGAAGGCATCGAACGCATCGATTTCGCCAACAACATGGCGGCGCTCATCCACGGCCATGCGTACCAGCCGATCGTCGAGGCCGTCACCAGCCAGCTCACTCGTGGAACCGCGTTCACCCTCGCAACAGAGGTGGAGGTCGAGTTCGCAGAGCACCTCGTCAGCCGCAGTGCATCGTTCGAGCTGCTGCGATTCGTGAACTCAGGCACGGAGGCTGTCATGGCCGCGGTGAAGGCGTCGCGTGCTTTCACTGGACGATCGATGATCGCGAAGGTCGAAGGCGCGTATCACGGCCAGTACGACTATGTGGAAGTGAGTCAGACCGCGAATCCGTCGAACTGGGGCCACAAGGACAGCCCTGTGGGCGTGCCGGTAGCACACGGCACCCCCACAGGCGTGCTCAACGATGTGGTCGTGATTCCGTTCAACGACCCGGAGGGCGCCACAGCGCTTCTCGACAGGTACCGAGGCGAGATCGCCTGTGTTCTTGTCGATCCCATGCCGCATCGTGTCGGGCTCTCCCCAGCTGAGCCCGCGTTCGTAGAAGCGCTGTTGGAGTGGACGGAACGCGATGGTTCCTTGCTCGTGTTCGATGAAGTGATCACCTTCCGCTCTGCATACGGGGGCGCACAGGAGTGGTACGGCGTCAAGCCGGACCTGACCGCCATGGGCAAGGTCATCGGTGGTGGGTTCCCTGTCGGTGCTGTGGCAGGTGCGCGGGAGGTCATGGAGGTCATGGACCCGCTCGCCGAGCGTGTTCTGTTCCCAC
>CAYLIR010000281.1:0-2718 GCA_964383515.1 uncultured Acidimicrobiaceae bacterium | reverse complement strand
CCACACCTATCCCTACCCGTCGCAGCCCTTCACACCAGGAGACATCGTCTACGCGATCGGCACACAAGAGCAACTCGACGTGCTCGCCACGATGCTTGAACCAGCATCCGAAGCAAAAAACTTCTAACGGTCATTGACTTGCGCACGCACCGACCGTAACTTTCGCCTTCGTAGTTCGACGGGCGGAATTACGAACGTGTAACCTCTGGGTCATAGGAGACGCAAGAACATGAGTACCGTTCACAGCGATGCCGACACCGGCTTCCGCTCACCGCAGGTGTGCAAGATCGTGGGCATCACATACAGACAGTTGGACTACTGGGATCGCACAGGGCTGTTGGGCCCGTCGCTGCAGGAGGCCATGGGGTCGGGAACCCAGCGCCTGTATACGTTCCAGGACATCGTGACGCTCCGCGTCGTCAAACGGCTCAAGGATGCAGGCACCAGCCTCCACAAGATCCGTTCCGCCTTCGAACAGCTCGAAGCCGACATCGGCGAAGACTGGCGAGAGCGTGACATCACCCTGCTGGGGGATGGCACGACGATCTACGCAGCAACGAGCCCAGAGGAAGTCATCGACCTCCTCGCGAAGGGCCAGGGTGTCTTCGGCATCGCCGTACGGCCTGTCCATGATGAGGTCCAAGGCAAGATCTTCAAGCTCTTCCCTGACCAGTACGGCCTCACCGATGACTCACCCCGCATCGCAGGAGCGTCAGGGCACTGACTTCCGACGACCTCTTCGGGCCCTCGCGGGCAGACGACACGGAGTTCGCTCACAACTCTGAGAGAGAATTCGCACGGCTCCTGGACTTCTACGACATCGAGTGGCTCTACGAACCCGAGGCGTTTGCGCTCGAGTGGGACGATGCGGGAGAGCCCGTCTCGTTCTTCCGACCAGACTTCTATCTGCCCGAAGACGACGTGTACATCGAGATAACGACCATGAGCCAGAAACTGGTCACGAAGAAGAACCGCAAGGTCCGCAGACTCCGCGAAGTGCGCCCGGATATCAGGTGCAAGGTCTTCTACCAGCGCGACTACCTCCACCTGCTCGTCAAGTACGGCCTCGAAGAACCCGACGCATCGATCGATTCCGTGACGCCCACCCGCATACCGGGTCCACCTGATGTCGTCGACCTTGGGCACCAGGCCCGCGCATAGACACGGCTGGCCCCATACGGGCAGCACTGGCCTGCGTGCACGCGACACGCAGACGCTACCATTGGTGCGCACGAATCCGGAGGTCGCATTGCCCACGTCACCCTTGCATCACACCCACGAGCGGGCAGGCGCGCGTTTCACGGATTTCGGTGGATGGACCATGCCCGTGCAGTACGATTCTGTCCTTGATGAGCACGAAGCCGTCCGGACAGACGTCGGCGTCTTCGATGTGTCACACCTCGGACGCTTCGATGTCCAAGGTCCCGGCGCCACCGACCTTCTCGTTGGCCAACTGTGCAACGACATCCGCAGGGTCGAGCCAGGAAGGGCGCAGTACACGATGGCGCTCAACGAGCGTGGGGGAGTGGAAGATGACATCATCGTGTGGCGCCTCGGCGACGACCACTACTGGGTGATGCCGAACGGCACGAACTTCGACGAGATGATCGACCGCTTCAGAGCAGAGGCGCCAGACACCGTCGACATCCAAGAGAACCGATCCCATTCCGTGCTCCTCGCGGTGCAGGGACCCAACGCCCTCGAACTCATCGAGAAGACGATCGGATTCGCCCCCGGCCGGTTCCGCGTCGCCTCTGGCGACTTCGACGGCTTCGACGTGACGGCTGCTGGAACCGGCTACACCGGCGAACGAGGCGCAGAGATATACATCGACGCCGAGGGGGCAGAACCGCTGTGGGATGCCCTTGTATCGGGCGGTGCCAAGCCGTGCGCCCTCGGCGCGCGCGACACGCTTCGTCTTGAGATGGGGTATCCCCTGTGGGGCCATGACCTCGACGAAGACACGTCGCCACTGGAGGCCGATCTCGAGTGGGTCGTCGATTGGGACCACGACTTCGTGGGAAAGGAAGCGCTCGAGGCGCAGAAGGGCAACCTTGCACGGAGACTCGTGCCGTTCCTCGTCCACGGCCGAGCCATCCCACGAGAGGGCTACCCGGTCACGACGGGTACCGGTACCGGTACCGTGACGTCCGGGAACTATTCGCCGACGCTCAAGCGCGGCATCGCGCTTGCGTACGTGACACCGCCTCCGGAACCAGATGAGCCGATATCGGTAGAGATCCGCCACAACGAGGTGCCTGGCGAGATCACATCCCTGCCGTTCATCGATCGCTAGGCGACATGGAATCCGCTATCGCCCTTGGCGTGGACATCGGCGGATCCGGGATCAAAGGTGCCCCGGTGAACGTCGCTACAGGAGAACTCGTCGCGAAGCGGATCCGCATCCCGACACCCGCTCTGTCGACACCACAGAACATCACCGACACAGTCAGTCGACTCGTCCAAGAACACGCGTGGCAGGGCCCCATCGGCATCGCGGTACCCGGTGTTGTACGCGACGGTATCGTCGAGACCGCCGCGAATATCCACGATGCGTGGATCGGATTCGACGCGCGGACCCACCTGTCTGATGCCCTCAAGACTCCCGTCTCACTGCTCAACGATGCTGATGCCGGCGGCCTCGCTGAAGCACGCTTCGGCGGGTCGTCGTCTGGGGTTGTGATCCTGCTGACCTTCGGAACAGGTATCGGCTCGGCA
>CAYLIR010000280.1:0-2722 GCA_964383515.1 uncultured Acidimicrobiaceae bacterium | reverse complement strand
CGAGGCTTCAGAAGCCAAGGTGGAGGCACTCCTCGAACTCGAGGCTATTGCGGGTTTCGATGCGAAGGCTGCAAAGGAACGGCTTCTCGAGAAGGTCGAGGACGAGGCTCGGCGCGATGCCATGGTCATGGTCCGCGATATGGAGACCCGCGCGCGTGAAGAAGGAGAGCGGCGGTCGCGGCGGATCCTGGCGACGGTGATCCAGCGCCTCGCTTCCGATGTGGCATCAGAGACGACCATATCGTCGGTTCCCTTGCCGTCTGACGATATGAAGGGCAGGATCATCGGCAGAGACGGCCGAAACATCCGGTCGTTCGAGGCGATTACCGGCGTGGACCTCATCGTGGACGACACTCCCGAGATGGTGTCGGTGTCTACGTTCGATCCGGTTCGCAGGGAAGTAGCGCGCGTGGCGCTCAAGCGTCTCGTGGAAGACGGTCGTATCCATCCGACCTCGATCGAAGAGGCCTATGAGAAGGCCAAGGACGAAGTCGAGCGGTCGATCAGAGATGCAGGTGAGTGGGCGATGCTTGAGGTAGGGCTTGCGCGGATGCACCCCGAGCTGATCACACTCGTCGGCAGACTCCGCTACCGCACGAGCTACGGACAGAACGTTCTCGACCATCTCGTTGAAGCAGGCCATGTCGCTGGCATGCTCGCTGCGGAGCTCGGGGTGGATGAGATGGAGGCAAGACGAGCCGCCTTCCTCCACGATATCGGCAAAGCAGTGAGCCACGAGGTTGGCGGTTCACATGCGCTGATCGGGGCCGAGATCGCGCGCAGGTTCGGAGAAGACGCTGCGATCGTGCACGCTATCGAAGCCCATCACAACGAAGTGGAACCGCGTACGCTCACCGCCGTGCTCGTCCAGGCGGCAGATGCGGTATCGGCCTCACGGCCTGGTGCCCGCAGAGAAGCACTCGACTCCTATGTGCGCCGCCTCGAGCGACTCGAGGAGATCGCTGAGGGCTTCGCTGGAGTGGAGAAGGTGTTCGCGTTGCAAGCTGGCCGTGAGGTGCGGGTCGTCGTCGACCCGGGATCGCTCGATGACATGGGTTCAAAGGACCTCGCTCGGCGTATTGCCCGCAAGCTGGAGATCGATATGCAGTATCCGGGCCAGATCGAAGTCACCGTCATCAGGGAGTACCGGGCCAAGGACTACGCTCGTTGATCCGCCATCGTCCGTGGCAGCGGCGGTTGACCGCCTGAACCGGCCTGCAGGGGACAAGGGACTGACTCGCGCCTGTCAGGGGTAGACACGAGGTACCCTTGCAGCCGGACGGAGTTGGCGACAGGGAGCACGAATGGCCGAATCGACGATCCTCGGTATCCCCTCGGTCAAGGTGGTTCGCGAGCCGACACGCACGGGGCAGCGGTTCTTCGTGCGAACGTTCGGATGCCAGATGAACGAGCACGATTCCGAGCAGATAGCCGGACTCCTGCAGCAGGACGGGATGGTTCCCGCGGCTTGTGCAGACGACGCCGACCTGATCGTTGTCAATACGTGCACGATCCGTGAGAACGCCGACACCAAGCTCTTCGGCTACCTCGGATCGCTCAAGCGGGCGAAGATGGAGAATCCGCGCTTGCGCATTGCCGTGGGTGGGTGCTCAGCGCAGAAGGAGCGTGCGGCGATCCAGGAACGCGCAGGTTGGGTGGATGTCGTGTTCGGAACACACAACATTCACAGGGTGGTCGAACTGTTGGACCACGCCGAAGAGTGGGGTCCTGTCACGGAGATATGGGACGAGGCCGCCACCACTCCGGAGCTGCCAGCTGGTATGCCCATCCAGCGTGAGACGGATCACTCCGCATGGGTCACCATCACGGTTGGATGCAACAACTCGTGTACGTTCTGCATCGTCCCGATCGTGCGGGGACCGGAAGTGTCTCGAAGGCCGGGTGACATCATCCGTGAAGTAGAGCGCCTTGTACGAGAGGGTGTGACCGAGATCACGCTGCTGGGCCAGAATGTGAACTCCTACGGTCGCGATCTCGATCTGAACGGGCGCAAGCCGTTGTTTGCCGACCTCCTCAGAAGGGTCGGTGGTGTGGAAGGTGTCGAGCGCATCCGGTTCACCAGCCCCCATCCGAAGGACTTCAAAGAGGATGTGGCATTGGCCATGGCGGCAACGCCCGCAGTGTGTGAGCAGATCCATTTTCCTCTCCAATCGGGCTCCGATCGGATACTGGCAGCGATGCACCGCGGATACACGGCAGAGCGTTTCCTGGCGAAGCTCGAGATGATGCGTGACATCGTGCCAGACCTTGCTGCGTCGACGGACGTCATCGTCGGCTTCCCAGGAGAAACGGATGAGGATTTTCAGGCAACACTTGATGTCATGGAACGAGCCAGGTTCGACAACGCGTTCATGTTCCAGTTCTCACCGCGGCCGGGCACTCCAGCCGCCGACATGGAGGGCCAGGTTCCTGCAGAAGTGGTCACGGCGCGCTTCGACAGGCTCGTTGCGCTCCAGGGTGCGATCACCTATGAGCGGAATCTGGAGCAGGTGGGTGCAACACTCGAGGTCATGGTCGAAGGTCCCTCCAAGCGGGACGCGGCGGTAGCGACGACCAGGACCCGGGGAAATCGTATCGTGCATGTCCGTGGCGAGTGGGAGCCTGGAACCCTTCTTCCCGTCACCATCACGCGCGCTGCTCCGCACTACTGCGAAGGGGTGCTCTCGTTGTGACGCTTGCAGCGATCGTCGGGCCCACAGCC
>CAYLIR010000279.1:0-2739 GCA_964383515.1 uncultured Acidimicrobiaceae bacterium | reverse complement strand
CGAACCCACGGCGCGCGGTCAGACATCGGATACATCGCTTCTCTCGGGGTCGTCAGAGGATGGCGCCGCAAGGGACTCGCGCGGGCGTTGCTGACGCTGGCATTCGCCCGGTACCAGGCGCGAGGCATGCGCGGCGTCGCGCTCGAGGTCGATGCTGACAGCCTCACCGGAGCAACACGGATCTATCGCGGTGTCGGAATGGAACCGGTTCGCTCCGAAACAGCGTACCTGATCGAGCTTCGCCCGGGCATCGACCTCGTCAAGCGGTGACCCGTCCGCCGATTGTCGGATTCGCGACCATTGACAGAGCGCGAGCATTCAGTGAACGTTGACAAGGCAGAGACAGGCACTGCCCGACGCACATCGCGCACCATGCATATCCAACACAGAGGTCGAACGTGAATACCCAGATCAAGATGATCGTCCTCGTAGGAGCGCTGGCCCTTGTCGCAGCAGCATGCTCGTCTGCTGGCGATAGTGGCCGTGCGGCAGCCGCCACGTCCTCCCCGTCGACGACAGCACTCGCACCGTTGGGCACGACCGTCGACACCACATCGACCGCCGGGCAAGCCAGCGGACTTCCCGCGGGGCCGTCCGCTCTGCGCGATCACTTCAACGACGCGTTCCCCGATCCCCTCATCGACCCATCTCAGATCCGCTCTGGGGGACCGCCTCCCGACGGTATCCCGCCGATCGATGAGCCGCAGTTCGTATCGGTCGCCGAAGCGAACGAGTGGCTGAACGATGCCGAACCGGTCCTCGCCGTCGACGTGAACGGCGACGTGCGCGCCTACCCGATCCAGATCATGATGTGGCACGAGATCGTCAACGACACCGTCGGCGGGCTGCCCCTTGCCGTCACCTACTGCCCGTTGTGCAACTCCGCGATCAGCTTCATACGAACGGTCCGAGGCACAACAACGACGTTCGGCACATCGGGGAGCCTCTACAACGCGAACCTGGTCATGTACGACAGAGCGACAGAGTCGCTGTGGAACCAACTCGACGGCCGTGCGGTCGTCGGCGTCCTCACCGGCGAGGTGCTCGATCAGTACCCGTCGTCGACGGCTTCCTGGGTGGATTTCCGGACAGCACACCCCGACGCCAAGGTGCGCGACAAGAACCGTACCGGAGCACGGAGGGACTACGGGACGAATCCGTATACGGGGCTCGACGATCCCGATGGCCAACCGTTCCTGTTCAACGGGGACATCGACGTGCGAGCCAAAGCGATGCAGAACATCGTCGCCATCGAGAACGCTGACGATGCGGTCGCATGGTCTCTCGATCTCCTCAGCGACGAATCCGGTGCATCGGCCACCGCAGGCACGTTCGACGGCAAGCCCATCGTCATCTTCTGGAAAGCAGGCGAAGCGTCTGCACTCGACACGAGTGATATCTCGGCGGGTCGCGACGTCGGCACCGTCGGCGTGTTCTCGCCCATCGTCGACGGCAAGGAACTCACCTTCGCCCCAGATGGCGTCACCTTCGTCGACGATCAGACAGCATCAACGTGGGATATCTTCGGTACAGCCATCGACGGACCGCTCGGAGGCACAACGCTCGCACCGGTCACCTTCGTGCGAACCTTCTGGTTCTCATGGGCAGCGTTCCGTCCCGATACCGAACTGATCGACGCGTCATGACAACATCGTTGCCTCTGCCTCCGTTCTCGAGCATCCATCGATGAACCTAGGACCGATCACACTCGCGCTCGCTGCCGGGGCGCTGTCGACCATCAACCCGTGCGGCTTCGCGATGCTTCCCGCGTACCTCTCGTTCTATGTAGGTGCAGACGAAGGTCACCTTCCCTCCGCCCCATCCAGGCTAGCCCAGGGGCTACTGACCGGGCTCATGGTGACCGGAGGCTTCCTGCTCGTATTCGGCGTCGTCGGGCTCCCTATCACCTACGGTGCAACGAAGATCGTCCGCCTCATCCCGTTCGCCGGAATGTCCCTCGGAATCGTGCTCGTGGCCTTCGGCATCGCCACGCTCGCGGGACGCACGGTTGCGATGACCGTAGCGAACCCGGTGAAACCCGGTCAGACGAAGCAGCCCAAGACCATGTTCGTCTTCGGGATCGGATACGGTATCGCCTCCCTCGGGTGCACGCTCCCCGTCTTCCTTGCCGTGATCGGCGCATCGCTTGCAACGCAGGGAACAGGATCCGCTCTCGTCGTCCTCGCTGCCTACGGCGTGGGCATGGCGATCATGCTGATCCTGTTCTCGACTGGTGCGGTGCTTGTGCGCGATGGGCTGGTTCGCGGTGTCAGGAAGATGATGCCGCACATGCCCATGATCACCGGGGCAATGCTCACCCTGGCTGGCATCTACCTCACCTACTATTGGGCGCGCGTCGAGTTCGGATCTGCGGCAACCTTGGGAGACGACCCGATCGTCGGGCTCGTCGGCAACTTCACGGCAACCCTCGAACGCTTCGCCGGTTCCTACGGTCAAGGCATCGTCCTCGCCGC
Source organism: uncultured Acidimicrobiaceae bacterium (assembly GCA_964383515.1). Classification (GTDB taxonomy): domain Bacteria; phylum Actinomycetota; class Acidimicrobiia; order Spongiisociales; family UBA5794; genus JAMBLL01. The sequence continues at coordinate 265 of CAYLIR010000279.1, read as the reverse complement.
GGCCGTCGTCGTGGCAGGGATCATCGCCACCGTCGTTCGGAGACGCATCGCCGGGGACCATGATCCCGATGGGCAGAACGGAGCAGCAGCCACACCCGCAACAACGCCGAACAGCGAACAGAACTGAGCCAGATCAACGGCATCACCGACCAGAGCAAGGAGGCCACGATGGCACGGACGGCGAACAAGAAGTCGAAGGACGCTGCGAGGCGAGAAGCACGCGCCGCTGCTGCCAAGCGCGACAAACGCAACCGGATCGTGAAAT
>CAYLIR010000278.1:0-2781 GCA_964383515.1 uncultured Acidimicrobiaceae bacterium | reverse complement strand
GTGCTCTACGGGCGGGCGGGGCGGGTCGGGATCCTTGGGGGCCATCTGCCCATCCCCGGAGGAACGTCCCTTTGTTACTGCGGAAGCATGGGATGCGCAGAAGCCGCAGCTTCATCAACGTACCTCTCGCGATTGGCCCGTGAAACACCTGCGTGCAAGGATGCGCGCATAGATGGAGCCATCGACTACAGGACCATCGTCTCCGAGGCAGCCCGCGGCGATGCGTGTGCTCGTGGGATCCTCCAGCATTCGATCGACGTGTGGGCCAGTTTCGCTCGCAACATGATTGTCACGTATGACCCAGAACTCCTGGTGCTCGGGGGAGGGGTTGTCACGCACAACCCGGAAGTGCACGACAACCTGGTCGCCGCCCTCTCCATGCGTCTCGAGGAGAACGTTTGGACGGCATCCCGCCTACCCGAGATTGCGGCGTCGAGTTTGGGCGACGACGCAGCGCTGATGGCGGCGCATCCCCTTCTCGATGAATTCCTCACGGCAGCAAAGGAGCACGCCAATGACGGCGATCTATGATACGCGTCCCTGCTATCCAGTAGTCGGAGACGCTCCCGAAGCGGGCTACAAACGGCTCGCCGAGAAGCTTCGGCCGCGTACCGTCGTCGCCGTCGATGGTTCGCCTGCGGTCGATTGGACCGCGTTCGCCGCTGGTGTTCTCGAGAACACACGGCAGCAAGGGCTGAAGGTGCGCCACATCGACCTTCGAGCCTTCTTCCCGCCTTGGGAACGTCTCGTTGCGATGACCAGTGAGTCGACAATCCCGGGCGACCCGCATCTCTCCCGACTCTTCGAGGGCGAAATCGAGGATCTGCTGACGATCCCAGAACTGGACCCTCCGCAAGGCAACGAGACGATCCTCGTCACGGGACCAGGAGCAGCAGCGACGGACTCAGGAGAACTCTGGTACGTCGATCTCGCCAAGCGCCACGGACTCGCTCGCCTCGGTGAAACTGCATGTGTGCTGGGAAGGGAGTCCGACCAGCAGCCCGACTTCCGACGCATGGTATTCATCGACTGGCCAGCCATCGATCGTCATCGAGCGCGACTCGTCGGGAATATCGACTACTTCATCGACCTCGTCGATCCGGAACGGCCGGTACTGATCGACGGCAACACGATGCGTGCGACCATTCGAGATCTGTCTCGACAACCCTTCAGGACAGTCCCACACTTCATGCCTGGGGCGTGGGGCGGTCATTGGATGCAAGACACGTTCCATACGCATCAAGACGAAGTGAACCTCGCGTGGTCCTATGAGCTGATCGCACCAGAGGCTGGCGTTCTCGTCGGCGACGAAACCGATGCCGTTGAGATCCCGCTCGACATGATCCTTGCTGAGCGAGCCAGCGAGGTGATGGGCGACGCTGTTACCTCCCGTTTCGGTTCTTCCTTCCCGATCCGCTTCGACTACCTCGACACGATGGGGGGCCAGGACCTGTCGGTGCACTGTCACCCCCTGCCCGACTACATGCGTGACATGTTCGGTTGGCAATACACACAACACGAGAGCTACTACCTCCTCGACGTCGCACCCGATTCGTTCATCTATCTGGGCTTGAGGGAGGACGCCGACGTCGAGGAGTTCGCCTTCCAAGCAGGTCGAGCGGAATCCGAAGGAGAGCCGTTCGACATCAAGGATCACGTCAACACCTTCCCGACCAACAAGCATGACTACTTCATGATCCCAGCGGGGACCCCTCACGGAAGCAGCGCTGGAAACGTTGTGCTCGAGATCAGTGCAACGCCGTATTTCTACAGCTTGCGCTTCTACGACTACTTGCGCGAGGACCTAGATGGAAATCCCCGGCCTATCCACCTGGACCACGCGTTCGCGAATCTCGTGACCGACAGGCGGGGTTCCGCTGTCGATGCTCTTGTTGCAGATGCTGTGACCGTCCGCTCTGGCCCCGATTGGCGTGAGGAAAAGCTGGGAGGCAGGGACGATCTGTTCTTCGAGGTCTGGCGCTCATACTTCGACACGGAGATCGACCATGACACCGAAGGTACGTTCCATCTCATGACGCTGGTCGAGGGCACCACCATTCGGATCGTGACCGGATCGTCAACACACCCGCTGCGATACGGCGAGACGGTGCTCATCCCGGCCATCGTCGGCAAGTACACGCTCGTCAACGAGTCGGACGACTCACCGGCCATTCTCGTAAAGGCTCGTGTGACTCCGGGCACATGCGTATAGCACACCCAGATGGCACATCGTGTACCCGATGCTGCACGAAGGGTCACCTCGTCGTTGGCGTCCCAGGTGATCGTCTCGTCCCCCAACAAGGGGCCGATCGGTACCGCCTCGGCATCCATGGTCCGCGTTTCCCCTTAGCGACCGATGCACGCGGCTGTCGTCACCGCTGCGTTCTCCGCGGCAAGGAGGTCGCCGTCGACCCGCCATCGAGCCTGGATCCGGTTGCATAGACCCTCCCCGGTGAGGGTCCCGTCAGCGTCGAACCGCAGCCACCCGGTACCCCGGGGATCTCACGAGTCGAAAGGTCCGGATCGAGGAGGAAGGGCTCGCCCGCCACCTCAGCGAAGGCCCAGATCCAGCTTCCCTCGATGTCACGAGATGTCTGTGGCGTGCCTCCACACGCCCACACCACCAGGAGCACTCCCACCAATGCAGGGCCCGTCCTCAACCCACAACCGCGCCAAGATCGCCTGTTCATGCACGCTAGCCGAGCCTGGCGGTGAGCGCGGGTGCTATCGCCCCTAGACTCGTGCCCGATGCTCACGGTTCCCCAGATCGCTCCCTCCATA
>CAYLIR010000277.1:0-2797 GCA_964383515.1 uncultured Acidimicrobiaceae bacterium | reverse complement strand
CCGTTGCCGTGAGCCTATCGCCGGTGTCTGACGGTGCGGTGAGCACGAGGTGTGTGTCGATGGCTACAGCGGGGTCTGGGTAGGCATTGGAAGCGAGCGAGAATGCACAATCGGCGAGCGAGAACACCGCTCCGCCGTGGGTGCCTCCGAGGAAGTTCACATGGTCGGACCGCACGGTCATGGCCACGGTGACGGTATCTCCGTCGGCTTCGACGAGTTCGAAGCCTTGTGCGGACGCGTACGGGTCGTTCGCTATCGCGGCACGGATGAGCTCCATGCGCGTCGACATGTCCTCAGGCACGGAACGTCTCGACCATCTTCCATGCAGTGGGGAGGAGCAGGCTAGCTGCGAGGATCTTGATGCCGTCTCCTATCACGAATGGGAGGAACCCGGCTGTGAGGGCCTGGTCGATGGTGCCGATCGATTCGACGGACACCAAGAGCCACGCGACACCGAGCACGTAGATGATCGTGTTCCCGAACAGGAATGCAGGAAGCGCCGTGTCGATGGTGCGGTCCTGGCCACGTTCTGCGAGGTATCCGATGATCCATGCTGCGGCGATGAACCCGGCGAAGTAGCCTGCGGTCGCTCCCGTCGCCGTCTCCCATCCACCGGTAGCGCTGCTGTAGAAAGGAAGCCCTGCCGCACCGAGCGCCCAGTAGACGATCTGTGACCCTGCGCCTGCTTTCGACCCGAGGACCGCGCCTGCGAGCAGTACAGCGAACGTTTGGCCGGTGATCGGCACGGGTGTCCCGGGAACGGGAAGGACGATCTGGGCCGAGATCGCGGTGATCAAAGCGAAGCCGACCATGAGCATGCCGGTGACCACAGCCGATCGCGGCAGGACGACGCGTGCGAATGTCTGGGTGGGATAGGCTGGTTGCATCGCGGGCTCCTGTCGTTTGCCGACATACTAGGCGATGGGAAGATGCGACGCGGACGACCACCGCGACGGTGGCTCCGGCCAAGCGGGCGACCGCGACCTCCCCCACATCCTGCCGGTTGGAGACAGTGCACTACCGGCATTCTCGTCTGACGCGGGGCTCACTGGGTCTCGACGCTGCAGCATCTTCGTTGTGTCGGTACTCTCATACCATGGGCAGCGACGTCATCATAGAAGAAGGGCCTAGAGGGTTCTCTGATGCCTCAGGAGGCGCGCCGCCGTCTCAGCGGTCGCCGAAGTGGCCGTGGTTCGTTGCCGGCATCCTTATCGCGATCGGGCTCGCGATCGCGATCGCGTGGCCGCTGACGGTGCCGTACTACACGTTGAGCCCCGGCCCTGTCTATGACACTGCGGACTTCATCACCGTTGAGGATGGGGCTTCAGGCACCAATGGTGAGTTGTTCTTCCTGACGGTATCGCTCAAAGAGGCGAATGTCTTCGAGTGGGCTGCAGGACATATCGACCCTCGTGTCGATGTGCGGGAGCGTGAGCGGATCAGGCCTATCGGCGTCTCACCCGACCAGCTTCGCCGTGAGAGCCTCGCCGCGATGGAACAATCGAAGCAGACGGCAACGTACGTCGCGCTCACCAAGCTCGGCTATGAGGTCACCCTCGTCGGAACTGGCGCACTCGTCATCGATACCGTTCCCGACACTGCAGCAGATGGCGTGCTGATGCCGAACGACGTGATCGTCGAGATGGATGGGAGGGCGGTCGCGTTCCGCGACGACATCATAAACGCCCTGTCCGATGCAGAGATCGGTGACGTCGTTGAGATGCTCGTTGAGCGCCCGGTCGACGAAGGATCCGAAGGATCCAATGACAGCGCACCCGCCGTAGAGGACGTTGACGTGGAACTCGTTCTCGGCCCTCACGTGGACGACCCAACGCGCCCCATGATCGGTGTGTTGCTCGACAACAACGAACCGATCGTGGAGTTTCCTGTTGCCGTCGACATCGATTCGCAGAACATCGGCGGGCCGTCAGCGGGAATGATGTTCACGCTCCAGATCATGGACCAACTCTCCGATGGCGATATCACCCACGGTGAGCGTATCGCCGGGACGGGGACGATCTCGCGTGACGGGACGGTGGGCGCCATCGGTGGCGTGAAGCAGAAGGTGTTCGGAGCGATCGATGCTGGTGCGCGTGCAGTGCTCGTGCCTGCGAACAACTTCGACGATGCTGTTGTCGCTGCAGGTGACGAGATCGAGGTCGTTCCTGTGGAGACCATCGACGACGCGATCGCGTTCCTCGAAACGCTCTGAACAATCCGCGCTAGCGGGCGCCTCTCGTTGTACGCTCGCGGCTATGGTCGAAGATGTGACTCCAGATGACGTTCGTGCACGCCGATTCGATGTTGTCCGAAGGGGATACGATCGCAGTGAGGTCGAGTCCTTCCTTCTGAAGGTGGCCGAGTACCTCGACGGCCTCCACGCGCGCATCGACACTGCTACGGATGCCGATGTGGCACTCGGGATAGACGATGCAGAGGCTCGGGCCCGGGAACTTGCCACGTTGGGTGCCGAGATCGACACCGTTATGGAAGCAGCACGAGCTGCCGCAGAGGGCATGCGCACTCGTGCGCGCATGGATGTAGAGTCGTGGACATCCGAAGCCGATGCCCAGGCCTATGCGGTGCGCGAAGCAGCGTGGGTTGAAGGAACGGCCATGCTCACCGCAGCTGCCGAGGAAGCCGACGCCATCGTATCTGCAGCACGAACGGACGCGTTGCGTATCAGGGCCGAAGCGGAACACGATGCGATGCGCCACACGTCTGAGGCGAAACGCGCGAGCGCGGAAGCGCTTGGTGCAGCGGAGAACGAAGCCGAGGGCCTCATCTCAGCAGCGCG
>CAYLIR010000276.1:0-2804 GCA_964383515.1 uncultured Acidimicrobiaceae bacterium | reverse complement strand
GACCTGTCGGTTCTCCTCTCTGCTCGGATTCCGTCCTTGAATTCGATGCCGGCTCGGACTTGGATGACGAGTTCGGGACTGTTCACTTTCCGCCACCGATCCTGTGCGGCGTCGAGAAGCTTGTAGGCCATCACCAGGCCGCGTCGGCGACTCCCTGCACCCTTGGTGACCCGGGTTCTCGCCCGTACGGTCGCGAAGGTTGGGTGTGCTTATCTGATTTGGCCCCACTTTGGGCTGTTTCGCTCGTTTGATTTGGCCCCACCTGGTGCGTTGATTCCTACTCTCGGTGGCTTGTGATGGAGAAGCTCATCGAGGTGGGAGAGGGAGATGTCGAGGGTGCAGTTGTTTGAGGCGATACGTCGTGAGCATCGTGAGGGAGCATCGATCCGCGGGTTGGCTGATGCTCATGGTGTGCATCGCCGCACGGTGCGTCAGGCGATCGAGGATGCGACACCGCCTCCACGGAAGACTCCTGAGCGTGATGCCCCGGTGTTGGGTCCGTGGAAGGGAATGATCCGTTCCTGGCTTGAAACCGATCGTGGGGTTCCGAGGAAGCAGCGTCATACGGCGCATCGTGTGTGGGAGCGCCTCGTGTCTGAGTATGGCGTCCAGGTCGGGGAGTCGACGGTGCGCCGCTATGTGGCTTTGGTGAAGGCCGAGTTGGCGGAGACACCGATGGTGGCTGTGGAGTTCCCCCTGTCGGCCGGACACGGTTGTTGTGCGGTCAGGGTTTCGGTGTTGCGATGGTAGTTGTTCTCCCGTTCGATTGGTGATTGGTATCCAATGACGGAGCTTCGGCGTCGCAGGTTGTACCACGATTCGGTCCAGTGACGGATCGCGATGCGGGCCTCGGCCCGGGTTCGGAATATGGTGCGGTAGACGAGTTCTTTCTTCAAGGTCGCGAAAAACGATTCGACAGGGGCGTTGTCCCAACATTGCCCGGTTCTGCCTACAGACTGGGTGATACCGAACCCGGCGCACAGGGTCCCGTAGTCACCTGAGGTGTATCGGCTGCCCCGATCGGAGTGGAACACGGCACCGTCACCGTCACCGCTGCGGGTCCCGACAGCTTCTCTCAACGCGTTACTCACCAACTCGGTGCGCATGTGGTTTGCCATGGACAACCCCACGATACGTCGCGATGCCAGATCCTCGACGACCGCCAGGTACAGGAACCCTTCCTGGGTCCGTATGTAGGAGATGTCGCCTGCCCACAACTGATCGAGCCAGTCACCGAAGAAGTCCCGTTTCACAAGATCCGGGGTCCGATGCGCTGTGTTCGGGATCGTTGTCACCGTCTTGGATGGGGGTGTATAGCCGACAATGTCGTGGATGCGCATCAGACGCTCCACCCGCTTGTGGTTCACCACCCGGCCCTGATCGTGGAGCTCCGCGGTGACTCGAGGCGACCCGTACGTCCCACCCGAGTCCTTGTGGATCTGGCGGATCTCGGCCACCAGGAGCCGTTCACGAAGCCGACTGGCGGTGGGCCTGCCATCACGATGTTTCTTCCAGTCGTAGTACGCCGACATCGACACGCCAGCGATCTCACAGACGCGCTCCACAGGGAACCCTTCGGCCTTCTGCTGGTCGACAAAGCAGTAGAGCATTACTCGTTCGACTCCCGCACCCAGAAGGCCACAGCTCGCTTTAAGAGCTCACGCTCCATCCGCAGATGAGCGTTCTCGCGTCGCAACGCGACCATCTCCTCACGCTCAGCTGTAGTCACACCATCACGAACACCACGATTGATCTCGTCCTGTTTCACCCAGTTCCCGAGCGTCGAGTCGTAGATCCCCAACCCGCGGGCAACCTGCGCGATCGGTTTCCCAGAACTCGTGACGATCTCGACCGCGTCACGTTTGAACTCGTCACTGAACTTCCGCCTCGGCCTCTTCGCCGGTCTCTCCAACTTGTCGTGTTTCTCCTGCTTGTCCAACGGGACTCCCCTCCGGGCGACTCACCGCCCACTATCGGGGTGTCCGGCTCACGGGGGGAACTCCAAACGAGACAACGCGTCTCAAGGCGTAGGACAGTAGGGGGTTGTAGTTGTCGTCGAAGAGGACTCGGAACTGGGCGACACGTGGCGAATCGTTCATTTGGCGTTTGTCGGGGGATTGACCATCTACGAGGTTCATGTCCACCTCAGGCTTCATCTTTCACAGACTCTCGCACGACCTGTATCAGGCACCGTCCCGGCGAGTGGCCATGCGTTGCACTCGTGACCATTCGTCAGCTGAGGTCTGGAGCGGCCGACATCGCCCCAGACCACAGCACAGTCTCCAGACCAACGAGGCCCAGTTGCAGTTCCCGTTCACCTCCCGAGGGTCGGAAGGATGTGCCAGCCGATCCTGTGGCCTATCCATACCAGGTGGAGTGTGCCAACTCAAGCTTCTTGCTCGGGAAGCACTTGGTCGTCAGGTAGGCGCCGAAGGTGAGGGCATGCCCTTCGTCGTTGTGGCCGTTCACCTCCCGAGCGAGACGTGTCGCCAACGGCTCCGCGTCGTCCTTGCTGGTTCCAGCCGGATGCCAGATGCGGGGTTCCCGTCCGGTGAGCGGATCCAGCCCCTCGTAGATGATCGCAAACCAGTGGCCACCATTCGAAGCGACGTGGCCCTTCACAGTGCCTTCTCCTTTCGGGCTGCCGACTCTCGGAACCTGGCAGAAGGATCGGTAGAAGAGCAACAGAACAGGAGATCGAGCAGGTGCTGGCAGGAGGAGGCACAGGCGTTGTGCCGGTTTCACGCGATATCAACCAGAAGCATATATCCCAAGACAAGATTTATATATAGAAAAAGATGCTT
>CAYLIR010000275.1:0-2816 GCA_964383515.1 uncultured Acidimicrobiaceae bacterium | reverse complement strand
TCACGAGATACAAGGAGTACCTCGATCGAGGGAGTTCGACTGCAGACGCTACCGGGGCGTCACTGAACTCTGCAGGGAGAGCGGTGCTGTTCGCAGGTGTCACTGTCGTGGTGTCCCTGCTCGGCATGGTGCTCATGGGAATAACGTTCGTGACCGGTCTTGCTGTAGCGGCGTCAACGACGGTACTCATCACGATGGTGGCATCCGTCACGCTGCTGCCAGCGCTCATCGGGCTTGCTGGCGATCGAATCAACGTCACCAGACGCCGCGGGCTCCTCGCATCCGTTCTGTTCGCGACCGGCATGGTCGGTGTCGCGCTTGAGATCCCGATTCTCCGGGCCGGGTTCGTGCTCGCCCTGGCGGTGCTCATCGTCGGCCAGTTCTGGGAACCGCTCAAGAAACAGGTCCTGATCTCGTCAGACAAGCCGGTGGAGGACACGATCTTCTACCGGTGGAGCCGATTCGTGCAGCGACGTGCCTGGATCATCACGATCGCAGGTGCGGTACTGCTCGGGCTACTTGCGATCCCTGTGATGTCCCTCCAGCTCGGATTCGCAGATGCGAGCAACGACCCTGAAGGAACGACGACCAGGGAGGCATCGGACCTTCTGACCGAAGGTTTTGGAGCGGGTGCGAACGGTCCGTTGATCGTCATCACTGAACTCCCCGAGGGAGCGAATGTCCAGGCGCTCCAATCCGTTGGCAACCCGTTCGAGCAGGTGCCTGGCATCGCTCAGGTTGCTGGCCCGATCCCCAATGACCGAGAGAACCCGACCGCGGTCCTGTGGCAGGTCATACCGGATACGGCGCCTCAGGATGAGGCAACGACGGACCTCGTGCACACCTTGCGTTCCGACGTCCTCCCCAAGATCGATCAGAAGCTCGGCACGGACGTGAAGATCACCGGTCCTGTAGCGGCGAACATCGACTTCAGCGACTACCTGGCTGCGCGCATCTGGTACTTCTATGGCGCCGTGCTCCTGCTGTCGTTCCTGTTCCTGCTCGTCGTGTTCCGGTCGATCCTGGTTCCTGCAAGTGCCGTCGTGATGAACCTGCTGGCGATCGGCGCCGCCTACGGCATCGTCGTTGCGGTGTTCCAGTGGGGTTGGGGCGGCGACCTGCTCGGTATCCGTGCTGGCCCGATCGAGCCGTTCATCCCCATGATGCTGTTTGCGATCGTCTTCGGCCTATCCATGGACTATGAGGTCTTCCTCCTGACCCGGATCAGAGAGGAGTACGACCGCACTGGCAACAACTCCGAAGCGGTCGCGGACGGCCTTGCACTTACCGCACGGGTGATCACAGCAGCAGCACTCATCATGGTGTTCGTCTTCGGCAGCTTCATGCTCGAAGACCTCCGGACGATCAAGATCCTGGGCCTCGGCCTTGCCACAGCCGTAGCGCTCGACGCAACAGTTGTCCGCATGCTTCTCGTTCCTGCCACGATGAAACTCATCGGTCACAAGAACTGGTGGATACCCAAGTGGCTTGACAGAGTGCTACCGAACCTCGTCGTCGAACCTTCAACGGACGACGAAACAGCAGAAGCTGGCGAGGTGGTAGCTGAACCCGTGTGAACCACTCCCCACACGGGCGGGCCTGACGTAGGCCGCAGGAAGGGCAGCCGGTGGTGAGCCGGTTGCCCTTCCTGTCACACGGCGTCGTTACACTCGCCCGACACGAACCGATAGCGGAGCGAAGGCGTGTCCAGCGGCAAGATCGTCATCAAGGGCGCTCGGGAACACAACCTGAAGAACATCGACCTCGAACTGCCTCGCGACCAGCTCATCGTGTTCACGGGCCTGTCCGGATCCGGCAAGTCTTCTCTTGCGTTCGACACGATCTATGCGGAGGGTCAGCGCAGGTACGTCGAGTCCCTCTCTGCGTACGCCAGACAGTTCCTCGGCCAGATGGACAAGCCAGATGTCGACTTCATCGAAGGGCTCTCGCCTGCCATCTCCATCGACCAGAAGACAGCGAGCCGCAACCCGCGATCTACCGTGGGCACCGTTACGGAGATCCACGACTACCTCCGTCTGCTCTATGCGCGCATCGGGGTGCCACACTGCCCGAACGATGGAAGCCCGGTATCGCGGCAGACGCCTCAGCAGATCGTCGATCGGATACTCGAACTTCCTGAGGGCACACGCTTTCACGTGCTTGCCCCCGTTGTCCAAGGGCGCAAGGGCGAATACGAGAGCCTCGTGTCTGACCTCGTCAAGGCAGGCTTCTCGCGTGCACGCATCGATGGTGAGGTCAAGGAGCTCACAGATGATCTCGACTTGGCACGCTACGAACAGCACACGATCGAGGTCGTCGTCGACAGGCTCGTGCGCAAGGAAGGAGTCGGGCGGCGCCTCACCGATTCCGTGGAAACCGCGCTCGGGCTTGCTGAGGGATCTGCGGCCGTCGACATCGAAGACGGCCCAACGTTGACGTTCTCCCAGGCGTTCGCATGCGCTGAATGCGGCCACTCGTTCGAAGAGCTCCAGCCGCGCAACTTCTCCTTCAACAGTCCGTACGGCGCGTGCCATGCCTGCTCGGGCATTGGCACGCGGTATCAGGTCGACGCGAGCCTCGTTGTCCCCCAGGAGGACAGGAGCCTCGCTGAAGGGGCGATCGCGCCGTGGCGCGGCAGGCACAGGATGACGTACTACCAGAGGCTCATCCGTGCGGTCGCCGACGCCCACGATGTCGACCCGGATGTCCCATGGAAGCAGCTCTCCAAGGCGGACAGGGATCTCTTCCTACTCGGTGGGGGACAAGCGTCGTACACGATCACGTACGAGAACCGTTTCGGAAGGCGACGGTCCTAC
>CAYLIR010000274.1:0-2869 GCA_964383515.1 uncultured Acidimicrobiaceae bacterium | reverse complement strand
CTGAGCCGTTCGATGCGGTGACCGTGGAGATGATCGCGGAGGCGGCAGGGGTGTCATCTGGAACCGTCTACAACTACTTCGGCACGAAGCGGGCGATCCTCGTCGCGGTCGTATCGTTCGATACGGAAATGGCACTCAAGGAGGCGGCGGGGGCGCTCGATGTTGCCGCCCCAGATCCTGTGCGTGCGCTCATGCCGGTGCTTGACATCTATCTCGACTTGATGCTCGAGCTCGGGAGGGATGTGCTCCGGGAGCTGTTCCGTGCTGCGCTTGAGACCGCACACCCTTCGTATGCTGCGGAACTCGTGTCGCTCGATGAACGCGTCATGGTTCAGATGGGCCAAGCCATCGTGACGTTGCAAGAACGCGGGTTCGTCGCTGCATCGGTGGATCCACTCGAAGCTGTGTACCTCATCTTCTCGTTCCTTGCGACTGCGATCGTCCAGTTCATGACCGAACCCGCCATGAAACCGAACGACGTGCGTTCCACCGTCAGGTCGCAGCTGGTACTGGCCTTCGGCGGACTCGCACCGAGATGACCGTCGCCTAGCCGATGGGCTATCGTTCCGACATGCCCATCTTCTCTTGGCCCGATACGCTCGGCACGCTCATGGCAGGTAAGGATCTCGAACGGGAACAGGCTGGAGCAGCCATGTCCGAGATCATGTCCGGGAATGCGACGGACAGTCAGACGGCGGCGTTCATCATCGCGCTGCGCACGAAGGGTGAGTCTGCCGATGAGATGGCTGGCATGGTCGATGCGATGATGGACGCAGCGATCACGGTCGCTATCGACGACGTCGTGGACATCGTCGGCACTGGGGGTGATGGCTATGGCACGTTCAACATCTCGACCACCGCTGCATTCGTGGCTGCAGGCGGCGGTGTGCGCGTCGCCAAGCACGGCAACCGAGCCGCATCATCACCCACCGGATCTGCCGACCTGCTCGAATCGTTCGGATTCAACCTGGAGATGGAACCGCAGGCCGTGGTAGATATGGTCGACGCTACCGGTTTCGGGTTCTTCTTCGCTCCACGGTTCCATCCTGCGATGCGCCATGCCGTGCCCGTGCGCAAGGAGCTGGGGGTGCGAACCGTGTTCAACTTCCTTGGGCCCCTGTGCAACCCGGCGGGCGCTCGCATGGCTGTCGGATCCTCTGACGCACGCATGGCGCGGCTCATGATCGATGTTCTCGATGCACGCGGGCTTGACAGGGGCTTCGTGGTGTTCGGTGAGGAAGGCCTCGACGAGCTCTCCATATCCGGCCCATCGCGGATCTACCGTCTCCGCGATGGAGAAGTGACCGAGGCAGAGTTCACGCCAGAGGACTTCGGTGTGGTGCGTTCAACGATCGGCGACATCGTTGGGGGTGATGCTGAACGGAACAAGGAGATCACCCTTTCTGTCCTCGCGGGGGAGCGGGGGCCGTACCGCGATGCCGTTGTGGTGAACGCATCTCCCGCGTTCGTGCTCGCCGGTCTCGCTGACGGCTTTGTCGACGGTGTCCAACGGGCAGTGGAGTCGATCGACAGCGGGGCTGCTGCTGACGCTTTCGCTAGATCGTTGGAAATGAGCAAATCGTCCTGCTAGCGGTTGGCGCGGTGTAGCGTTGCTACCAATGAAGCGCTTCACACTGGTTCTCGCCGTTCTCACCGTTGCATCGGCTTGCTCGTCTGTCCAAGACGCATCGCAGGCTACGGCGTCGTCAGGAGCGGTCGTATCTGCCACGACGGTCGATGATGCAGCAGCGAACACCGCGGGCGAGACGAGTGATACTCCCGCCGCGCCGGACACGACCGTTGCAACCGACACGACCGTCGAGGGCGTAGCCGAAGCTCCCGCTGGGCGAGAGGCGCCTGACTTCACCATGACACTCGTGGGGGCAGCGCCGTTCACGTTGTCGGAGCAGACCAAGCCTGTGTACATGATCTTCTGGGCCGATTGGTGAAGCGTGTGCCGACGGGAGTTGCCCGTCGTTGACAAGGTAGCGAACGACTACCTCGATGAGATCACGTTCCTCGCCATTGCGGGACGCTCCGATCTCGAAGCCAGTGCGAAGGCGGCCAAGCAGCTCTTCTCCAAGAACCTGCTGTGGGGCTACGACGATAGCGTATGGGATACGTACGGTGTACCTGGACAGCCCGCGTCGGTGCTCATCAAAGACGGTGTCATCGTTGATGTCTGGTTCGGTGGGATCGGTGACGAAGCCCTCCGTGAGAAGCTCAACGCGGTCGTTGGCTAGCGGAGCGGTGCTGGGTGAGCGACCACACGAGCATGGTCACTCCAGCGACAGCGCCAGCAGCGTAGAGCAACACCGGACCCCCAGAGAGCGAAATACGCATGGGCTCGGTTGCGAGCCTCGCCAGAGAAGCGCTGACGACACCGAGAGCCGCCACAGCGCCTAGCGGTGGCCTCCCATACTGCTTCCACAACGCTAGGCCCACTCCGGCTGCCAGGAGCGCCCCTGCAGCGTAGAGCTCTACCGGATGGCGGGCCACGGTGCTTCGAGGGAGTGTGGCAGCCCAGGGCAGCGACGACTCGGTCCCGAGGCACGAACCGGTGACGATGCACCCGGCATGCCAGCTGGCGAGACCTATCAATGCCGCCGGAGCGATCCCATCTGCGGCGTCGGCCGGGCTCTTGCGGCTGAGCCACGCGAACATGACGAGCGTGCCGACGGCGGCACCGACCGTTGAGACTCCACTGCGAACGAGGATCACCTGGAGTGGGCTTGTGAGCGGGTTGATGCCGGACGTGAGCATCGCCGTGAGCCTGCCGACGGCGATGCCGATCATCGCCGATGTGAGGCCAGCGTCCCAAAGGGAGAGGGCGCATCCTCTGGCATTGCCTCTCTTGGCCTCCCATCGC
>CAYLIR010000273.1:0-2873 GCA_964383515.1 uncultured Acidimicrobiaceae bacterium | reverse complement strand
GACACTGTGCCAGGGTTCGGGTAGGTCGAGGACGATTCGATCTGGCTCCACTTCTGCGATGACCGGTTCGACATTGCCGACGCGTAGGTCGACGTTGTCGGGTACTGCACCGGCGAACGCTTCGATGAGCCTCTGTGCATGGGTAGCGTGATCCGCTCTCCGTTCCACGCTCACGACCGCACCGTCATCGCCCACCGCGCGCGCCAGGGCAAGGGTCAGCCCGCCAGAGCCTGTTCCCGCCTCGACGACGATGCATCCAGGGGCGATATCCGCCCACATCAAGAGCGGCCCTGTGTCCTTGGGATACATGACGGCAGCTCCCCGTTTCATCCGCAAGATGTAGTCAGCAAGCCGGGGGCGAAGCGCTACGAACGGCCGCTCCCGTGATGTGGACACGAGCGTGCCTTCGGGTTGACCGATGATGTCGGCGTGTTTGATGGAGCCCTTGTCCGACTGGAAGGTGGTTCGTTCCTCAAGCGCGATGAGGTACTGCTTGCCACGAACGTCGGTGAGCAGACACGGCTCGCCAGCGGCGAACGGGTCGCCAGTTCCCATCAGGAGAGCGCTGGGACGATGGCAGCTACGACCGCAAGGACCATTGTTGCGACGATGACCCAGATGACGACCTTGATGAACGTGTCGTTCTTGTTCGCCATCAGGCTTGTACCTTGACTTCGTCCACGATGGTCCTCCCCTTGTACACCCGCACGCAGGTCGTCTTCCCAGGCTCGGTCGTATACACGTACAGCGGCTTCGTCTTCTTCTTGTGAGAACTCTGGAGGAGGAGACCTGCGGCCATCATCCCGAGGCCGAGAGCGGTCTGGGATCTCGGTTTGTCCTTCCCCCCGGACGCTGCCATCAGCCCGTACCGAACAAGCGGGTGGAACCGTTTCAAGATCGCTCGCCGTACTGCGTACGAGATCTTCGCGTTCACGCGCTGAAGACCTCGACCCGTATCTTGTTGTTGCGCGATCTCCATATCGAGAATGCGACGATCCCGACGATCACGGCAGCGATGACGATGCCGGCGGTCAGGGCGTTCGACTTGGCTTCCTGTTCAACGTCAGTGACGACGCCTTCGATCTCTCGGAGCTTTGCCTCGAGGTCGGTCTTGTCGACGGTCATCCGTTCGCTCCCTGTCTGTGGTCTGTGTGCGGCTGTTTCTTCGTTGCGAGTGAGGATGCGGTGCTGGGGGTTCCGTCGTGGACGCCGCGATCTGGGGCAAGCTTGGCGAGCACGGCGATGATCCCGATGAGCACGACAGCAACGGCAAGGTACGATCCTGCCTCCCAGTACGGCCCGGGCGGAAGCAGGTCGTAGAGTGCACGGAGTCCCCCAACAGCAAGCAAGAGGATACCGAGTGCCCATAGCAGGGCTGCTCCAAGGGAGTAGGCCCCGAAGTGACCGAGCCTCTTTGCGGGCTCAACGGTCTCTTGCAGCAGGTAGGCGCGTGAGAGTTCGTAGAACTCCTTGACCAGCTTCGGAATGTCTTGGATCTCTGCCATCTTCCTCGTTCCTTCATCGACAGGATACTCCAGCGGGATCTGTGTGCGGCGCGCGTTCGCTCATCGCCGAGCGAAGGTACCGTTGCCCCATGCGGATCATCTTGTTCCAGCAACTCGGCGGCTCCGATTGCGAATTGATCGGTGGCGGCATGCTCGCGCAGCCCGTCAATGCGCTGACGAGCCTTGCCTTTTGGGCCGTTGGCCTGCTCATCATCCGCTGGGCGTTCGCAGTGAAAGGCCGAGAGCGCGCCGTGCGCGGGGTCTTCGGGTTGCTGCTGATCCTCACCGGGCTCGGGAGCTTTCTCTTTCACGGCACGCAGGGTCAAGGAAGCCAGTTCGTGCACGATGCCTCGTTTCTCGTAGCGATATGGTTCGTTGCGTCGACCAACATTGCACGTGCATGTCGCTCCGATTCTGTGCTCGGCTGGGTGGTCTTCGCGATCGGGAGCATCGTCTTTACGGCGGCCGTCGCAGGCTCGGCTGCAGTGACGAACACGCTCATGGTCCTCGCCGTTGTGGCACTCGTCGCCTCCGACGTCGCCCTGCGATCGCGGTTCTCTGTCCGTAGATGGTGGTATGGCGCAAGTCTTGTCGCCAGCATCGCTGGCCTTGCGATGTTTGTGATCGGGAGGACGGGTTCGCCTGCGTGCAACCCGGAATCGCTGTGGCAGGGCCACGGTGCGTGGCACGTGCTGGGAGCGGTCGCGCTCGGAGCCTACTTCGTCGCAACGAGCGAGGCGATAGCCCACCGGAGACAGGAGGAAGTATGAACATGCCAACCTACGGTGACATCGTCGAAGCAGCGATGCGAATCGCTCCCCACATCCACCGTACGCCGGTGTTCACGAGTCGCTACTTCGATGATCTCACAGGAGCGAGCGTGTTCTTCAAGGCTGAGAATCTCCAGAAGGTCGGCGCCTTCAAGGCGCGTGGGGCCACGAACGCGGTGTTGACGCTCTCCGATGCTGACGCGAGCCGGGGCATCGTGACGCATTCATCGGGAAACCATGGACAAGCGGTAGCGTACGCCGCAGCCATCAGGGGGATCACCGCCACGGTGGTGGTGCCACACCATGCACCGGCGGTGAAGGTCGACGCGGTCGCCGCATACGGTGCCCAGATCGTGTTCTGTGCGCAGGCTGAACGGGAATCGACGGTCGCTGAGATCCACGAACGGACAGGTGCCGTCGTCGTACACCCGTTCAACGACCCGGACGTCATCGCTGGCCAAGGCACGGCCGCGCGAGAGCTCGTCGGTCAGATTCCGGGCATCGACACGATCGTTGCGCCTATCGGTGGCGGTGGCCTGCTGTCTGGAACATCCATCGTCGGTGCGCATCACGGCATAGGGGTCGTCGGCGCTGAGCC
>CAYLIR010000272.1:0-2897 GCA_964383515.1 uncultured Acidimicrobiaceae bacterium | reverse complement strand
GCTCGACTGTGCCAGTGCGGACCTACGTGCAGTGGAAAGCCCGTGCACACTTGCTCAGAGAGGAGGGCATCTCTACTTGGACGGTGTCCGCCTGAACCGAGACGGGTCCCGATTGGCCGTCAACGTGCACTACCCGGTCGCGGTCGGATCTGATGGCCTTGGCGACACGGTTTGGGCAACGTGGCTCTTCAATGTTGAGCATCGGTAGAGGTGCAAGGCACGAAGGATGTCACTTGCAGATGGCCCGCGACGTGTCAACTGCTCGGGTGCGGGCACAATGGTCCCTGCGAAGCCTGAACAGCGCAGATGACGAGCAGCAACTCGGATCGGTTCTCAGCAGTGGTGCAGCGACGAGTGCGTGCGCCCCGGTGGCGGGCCGTACGACCAGTAGCCTCGCGGCGGGCGTGTGGCATACCGGGGAACCTTCGAAGATGAGGACCGGCATCTGAGCTTGGATCGGATCGATCGCTCACCGTGCTGGTGGTATCTCGGTGCCGCGGTCGGTGAGGATGCCTTTGATCACGCCGATGCGGGCTTGGAGTTTTCCTGCACCCATGGCTTCTGCCATCTGAGCGTTGAGTTGCACTCCGCCGAGGTTCCCCATGTTCCCTGCGCCTTGCGCCCCGCCCCCGGCCTGGGTAACGAGGTCGATCTTCTGGCTCTCGATCTGTGCAAGCTGGAACCGGAGCCCCGACAACTCAGCGAGGAGGTCCTCGGTCGGCCGGGCCCTGTCGGCGTCGACGGCGTGTGCGGCAGCTCGTTCACGGAGTCGGTCCTGCTGTGTGAGCAGTTCGTACTTTCGGGCGAACGCATTGTCAGGGAGTGCCCTGAGCTGCTCGTCCACATCGGCAAGCGCCTGGGTGATCGCCGAGAGATCGTCCATGTGACGACTGTATCACACGAGCTGGCGACGATGCGTACAGGTGGGCGTGTGTTCGTGCCGGTGCCAGATCAGCTGCGGATGCGTGTGCTGTAGTCGACGAGGGTACGTTCGTATCGCTCGGACATCAGCGGTGACGAGATCATGAAATCGGCAGACGAACGGTTCGTCGCCATGGGGATGTTGTAGACCGTGGCGATGCGCAGCAGCGCCTTGACATCGACGTCGTGGGGCTGGGGTTGCATCGGATCCCAGAAGAAGACCACCATATCGATGCCACCCTCAGAGATCTGCGCTCCGATCTGTAGGTCGCCGCCGAGAGGGCCGCTCTTGAATCGGGTGACGTTGAGGCCGAGGCTCGTCGCGACCATCGTCCCTGTCGTTCCCGTGCCAAGCAGGTCGTGCTTGTCGAGCTCATCACGGTTGTAGCGGGCCCATTCGAGCAGGTCCGGCTTCCTGTGATCGTGGGCGATGAGGGCGATCCGTTTCCGCTTCCGCATCGTGACGGTGTTCGTGGTGTTCTCCATCGTTGTCCTCAAATCCTCGATACGAGCAGCGTACAGGGATGGGATGCCCGAGTGGCAGAGTCGGCGCTCAGTACCGAGTCTACGATGGAACACGCACCCGCACGAGGAGAGCCAGATGATACCCAGCGACGGCAGATCGATGGAGACGGAAGCGATCCACGCAGGGGAGAACCACGATCCCTCTGGTGCCCACGTAGCACCGATATTCCAGACCTCGACCTTCACCTTCGCTGGCATGAAGGAAGTAGAAGCGCTCGCGGAAGGCGCCGAGGACAGGTACATGTACTCAAGGGGTGGGAATCCGGCGCGCACAGCACTCGCGCGGAAGCTGGCAGCACTCGAGGCATACGATCTCGCCACGGAGCGAGGCGAGATCGTTGCAGAGATCTTCGCTTCCGGGATGGCAGCCATCAGTGCCGCCCTGATGGGGCTGGCGACCGCAGGGGATCACATCATCGCTCAGAGGGTGCTCTATGGGTCCGCCGACCACCTGATCACGGACGTCCTCCCCGAATATGGCATCACGAACGCTCGTATTGCGGGACTCGATCCAGACCTGCTCGAACAAGCGCTCGCGGCCAACCCGCAGACGACCGTCGTGTACCTCGAAACCCCGGCGAACCCGACGATGCAGCTCATCGACATCGCAGCGACAGCAGAGATGGCGCACGCCTATGGAGCGCGTCTCGTCGTAGACAACACGTTCGCAACTCCGGTGCTGCAGCGGCCTCTCGCGTTGGGGGCAGACGTTGTGGTGCACTCCACGACCAAGTACATCAACGGGCACGGCACGGTGATCGGCGGTGCGGTCGTCACCAACGACCCAGAGCTGATGGAAGAGCGGATCGGCCCGCTCGTCCGGTTCGTCGGTGGCGTGCCGAGCGCATTCGACTGCTGGCTCACGAACATCGGACTCAAGACGTTGCCGCTGCGGATGCGAGAGCACACCGCGAACGCCGCGCAGGTTGCGGCATTCCTCGAAGGCCACACCGCCGTTGAGTCCATCATGTACCCGGGGCTCGCAAGCCACCCTCAGCATGAACTCGCCACGCGGCAGATGGATGGATACGGGGCGATGATCGCCTTCGACGTGGGGAGCTATGAGGCTGCGACCCGATTCCTCGACCGCCTTGAACTGTGCACGCTGGCTGTGAGCCTCGGGAACATCGACACGCTCATCGAGCATCCGGCTTCGATGACACACCGTGTCGTCGACCCGGCAGACCGGGCAGTTGCGGGTATCACCGACGGTCTCATCAGGATCTCGGTCGGTCTCGAAGCACCTGGCGATATTGTCACCGACCTCGACCAGGCGTTGAGCTAACCCCTCATGTACTCGATATCGCCCACGGAGCCGTCGAGTGACTCGCGGATGAGATCCGCGTGACCGCAGTGGCGCGCGGTCTCTTCGACCATGTGCACGAGCATCTGGCGCAGCGACCAGGAGTCTCCCTGAGCATTCGTGCATTGTGATGTCGTCGTGAGGTCAT
>CAYLIR010000271.1:0-2950 GCA_964383515.1 uncultured Acidimicrobiaceae bacterium | reverse complement strand
ACCGCTACGAAAGCGAGATCGAGATGCTGTTCTGTGCGTCCCGCTACGAATTGCGCGTCGTCGAGCGCCCTATCCCGAAGATATACGGGCCAGCCACCTCGAAGATGGGTTCCCGCTACGGCTCGGTTCTTGGAAGAATCGATGTCGTGGGCAGATACGCCTTGACGATCGCCAAGGGAACGATCGCCAGATTCGTTCCGGACAGACGCACGAAGAAAGAGGACATCATTCCATGACCGACACGTCGATACATCTCGAGAGCTTGCTCGCTGACTTCGAACACCTCGTCACGTCTGACACACTCGTGGGAAACGCCGATGCGTTCCTCGCCGAAGCGTCACACCTGGTCACGTCCATCCATGACACCGGTGTCATCCCGACACCGGCCGATCCGTTCAAAGGCCGGGCACCGGAACCGGAACAGGACCCCGACCTTTTCTATACGATGTTCTGGCGGATGTTCGACCGAACACCGGCTTCGATGGTCCAGTCCTTTGCGATACCGCTGCGGAGGATCCTTGCTCAGAGGATCTTCAAGCACTGTGGTGAGGGTGTGATCTTCCACCACAACGTGTTGTTCTCCAAGGGGTCGAACATCTCCATCGGCGAATGGTCGCTCATCAACCGCTACGTCATGCTCGACGACCGCGACGACATCACGATCGGGTCGTTCGTCATGGTGGCGGCAGGCGTCACCATAGAGACACACACCCACCCGTTCGACGACTTCTCCGTCCCTATCGCGTACGGAGGCCGCATGGGCGTTCCCGTCACGGTAGGATCCAACTCCGTGCTCGGGTACAACTCGGTCGTCATGGCAGGCGTCGACATCGGCTACCGGTGCATCATCGGAGCGAACTCCGTTGTGACGAAGGACATCCCCGACTACATGGTTGCCGGTGGGGTGCCTGCCAAGCCGATCAAGGAGTACCTGCCGCCCGAGAGCGGCGAGATCTGGACACCTGACGACGGCAGGCCCGAAGGCGTGTAGGTGCACCAGTGCTTGAGACCGAACCTCAGCCCCGTCACGCTCCGGCCGAGATGAGATCCCGCGTACGGGTCCTGGCTCCTGGCTCCACCGCCAACACCGTTCCCTCGGGGACGGGCGTCCAATCCTCTGCGGTTATCGGCTCCGAAGCAACGACGACGGAACGGTACGAGTCGTCCGCGTTCGGGCAATGGGAAACACCACACACAGCGCAATCCCGTATCCCGCGCCGGTGAACCCAGTACAGCGTGTTCCCCCATCTGCTTGCCACCATGTGCTTGCCATCGCTGAGCACGAAGTTGAGCTTCGACGAGCGCTGAGCACCTGACTGCGCCGTGAGGCCGACGAGATCCAGCACAGCATCGGCGAGAAGATCCACGAGCGATTCGATGTCGACCGCTGGCCGATACGGGTCGAGGCCGTATCTGTCCATCCGGTTCAACAGCCACAGGAACACCGTCTCTGCATCTGTCTCACCCAAAGGTGGGCCGAAAGGACCAAGGTCGAGCCTGGTCGACACGTGGTCGAAGGCCTCAAGGGTGCCGTTGTGAGCAAAGGCCCACGGACCGAAAGCGAATGGATGCGTGTTCCGTATGGCGATCGGTCCGATCGTCGCGGCGCGCACGTGCGCTATCGCCGCCTCAGACCAGATACTCGATGCGACCTCGACGAACTGTCGATCGGCGAACGCAGGCAGCGTGCTCTTGATGATCTCCATCTTGTCTCCGACCCAATAGGCGATCCCCCAACCATCGGCGTTGCGTACGCCGCGCCCATCCCGGTCACTCTGGACGATGAGAGCGTTCTGCGCTTCGACGAGGCTGCATTCGAGCCGCGTCGGCTCGGTCGCGAGGAATCCGTACAAACGACACATGGCACCTCCTTTCGCCATCGACAACACACGACAGGCGCATCCTGTAGCACGACTGTCACCGCCGCGACGGTTCATGCAACGTGGGCCACCGCATGCAGGCCCTCGAGCCATTCGGCTATGTTGGGAGCATGTCTGCGTCACCATACTCGCTCGTATACAGAGAATCGATCGAACACCCAGAGGCGTTCTGGGCCCGCGCCGCTGCCGACATCGACTGGGTCACACCGTGGACCCAGGTCATGGACGCCACCGCAGGCCCAGTAGGACGTTGGTTCGTCGGCGGCGAGCTCAACACCTGCTACAACGCGCTCGATCGCCACGCAGACGGCGGCCGCGGAGACCAGATAGCCCTCATCTACGACAGCGCCGTCACCGGCGTCGTCGAATCGTTCACCTACGCACAGCTACGAGATGTGGTTGCACGCTTCGCTGGTGTCCTTGCGGCGTGCGGAGTCGGCAAGGGCGATCGTGTCGTTATCTACATGCCGATGATCCCGCAGGCGGCGATAGCGATGCTCGCGTGCGCACGCCTCGGCGCTGTCCATTCTGTCGTGTTCGGCGGCTTTGCATCGCGCGAGCTCGCGGTACGGATCGATGACTGTCGACCGAAAGCGATCGTGTCTGCATCATGTGGTATCGAGGTCGACAAGATCATCGAGTACAAGCCGCTGCTGGACGCAGCGATCGAGATGGCGGAACACAAGCCAGACCACACAGTCATCTATCAGCGCGCCATGGCAGAAGCTTCGCTGGTTGATGGCAGAGACCTCGATTGGGAATCCGAGATGGCCCGTGCCACGCCACACGATTGCGTGACCGTGGCTGCAACCGACCCGCTCTACATCCTCTACACATCAGGGACGACGGGAGAGCCGAAGGGGATCATCCGCGACAACGGGGGCCACGCGGTCGCGCTCAAGTGGTCGATGAGCAACATCTACGGGGTGGAGCCGGGTGAGGTCTGGTGGGCAGCGTCGGATGTCGGCTGGGTCGTTGGCCACTCCTATATCGTCTATGGGCCGCTGATCCACGGAGCCACGTCCATCCTCTATGAGGGAAAACCTGTTGGTACCCCTGACGCCGGGGCG
>CAYLIR010000270.1:0-2961 GCA_964383515.1 uncultured Acidimicrobiaceae bacterium | reverse complement strand
CGGGCCTCGATGCTGCTGCCGTGATCGATTTCACCGAGGCAACCAGCTCGTTGTCACCCGAAGAGTTCATCGACGCCTACGTCGTCGATGGCGTGAGGGCTGAAGCGGTGGCTGTCGGTTCGGGTTTCCGGTTCGGGAAGGATGCAACAGGTACCGTCGACACGATGCGCATCCTCGGCCAGGACAGAGGATTCGTCGTCGTGGAGACACCGATCGTGGACCTGCACGGCACAGAGGTGCGCTCATCTGCGATACGTGCGGCGATTGCGTCGGGCGGTGTCGAACTCGCTGCCAGGATGCTCGGGCGCAGGTTCGCGATCGCGGGTGTCGTCGTTCCCGGCGATGCCAGGGGACGCACGATCGGCTTCCCCACCGCCAATGTGACGATGCCGCCGTCGCTCGTGCGGCCTGCAGGGGGTGTGTACGCGGTGCTGTGCACCCTCGACGATGTCGTGTATCCGGGCGTGTGCAACGTCGGGACTCGTCCCACCTTCGGGGGAAGCGACGAGATGATCGAGGTGTACCTCTTCGATGTGGATATCGACCTCTATGGCAAGGAGATGCGGGTGGAGTTCGTGGATCGCATCCGCAACGAGCAGCGGTTCGCGTCGGTGGACGCACTCGTAGCCCAGATCCGCGCCGACGTGCAACATGCCAAGATGATCCTCGGGATGGTTGAAGACCACCTCTGACGTTCCGCGTCGGGTCGGCTGGTGCCTGGTCCTGAGCTCCCGCCGATGGGTCCAGCCCCCTTGTATGGTTCGGGTGAGGCGTGCACACTGGTGATGTCTCGCACTTCCCTGTTGGGAGTGTTGCATGATCACAGCCACGCTGGTCGCTCTCTTGTTGTCCGTTCCGATTGCAGGGGGAGCTGTCGACGGGCTCGTTCCCGGGGACGGCATCGCTCTCGAACCGGCGCCAACCGTTGGTGCACCGCTGCAGTCTCCGCGGCCGCC
Source organism: uncultured Acidimicrobiaceae bacterium (assembly GCA_964383515.1). Classification (GTDB taxonomy): domain Bacteria; phylum Actinomycetota; class Acidimicrobiia; order Spongiisociales; family UBA5794; genus JAMBLL01. Next base: position 2,005 of record CAYLIR010000270.1, on the reverse strand, counting down.
CCGTACGCCTCCTGGCTCGCCGCACCCGTTCGGGGCGGGAGCTCTCGGTGCACTCGGCCTCCTCGGTGCGGCTGCCGTTGCGGCACAGAGACGCAGGAGGTCGATGGAGACCCTGTTCGTGGTCGTGCACGGCAACGGGGGGTCGGCAGATGACTTCGACGCGTTGTTGGAGCAACTCTCCGTGGAGGACTTCGATGTCGTCGCCTTCGACTGGCGATCGGCTGGTGCGGGAGAGACGAGCACCGAGGCTTCCCAGTCTGCGTCGACGGCGGATGCAGCCGGGGAGCTCGACGCGCTGATACGCGATCTGGCGGAGGACCACGGCAACATCTACGTGATCGGTCAATCCAAAGGTGGCGCCGCGACCGTCGCGATGATCGCGGCGCTCGACGACGGTACGCGTCCCCCGATCGACGGCCTCAGGGGTGCAGCCCTCCTCGATCCGGCGATCGGGTCTGGTCTGCTCGGGACGCTGCAGCGTCTGGGAAGCTTTTCGACGCGCATCCCGGACAATGGCAGATTCGACCCGGTCGCATGCACAGATGAGGGCTGTCGTGATGTGCGCGCACACCTCGGCGATGCATCCGGCGTCGAGGTCATCGCCGTTCGCAACCCGGATGCCGTGGTGACGAACTTCAGAGACGAACCCGAAGGCATGCGGGTGTTCGACCTCATCGACGATGGGAAGCCGTCCGCCCTATGGTCGAGCAGCCTTCCTTGGGTCTTCGCATCAAGGGTGGCTGAGGCCCACGCTTCGGTTCTGACGCACTGGGCGGTCGCGGACTGCGTCTCGGCTGAGGCTCTGATGCCTGGCACCTGTACGTGGAAGGGTGACATGTGGAACGCACGCTATGCATGGTGGCGCTCCACATCCACCAGGCCCGAGCAGTAGCTGACCCCCATGCGCATCGGGCTTTCCTGCTAGCGTTGCGGTGGGAGGCGGACATCGAAAGAGGGCGCCGAAAGGGGCAGTCATGCGCAGTGCTCGGTTCCACGGAGTGTCGCCGTATGAAGAGGCATATGGATTCGCGAGGGCGATACGCGTGGGCGACGCCGTCTATGTGGCAGGAACGGCGCCTGTGCCCATCGACGGTGGCGAGGTAGCGTCTGGGGCCCGAGCCCAGATGCTGCGGTGCGGCGAGATCGCACGCGAAGCGATCGAGGCCCTCGGTGGCACGATCGCTGACGTCGTGCGCACGAGGATGTTCATTGTCGATGCAGCCGATGCCGACGCGATCGGAGAGGCTCATAGGGAAGTATTCGGCCAGGCTGAGCCGGCAGCGACGATGGTGGTTGTTGCTGGGCTCCTCGATCCTCGGTGGCTCGTCGAGATCGAGGTCGACGCGATCGTTGGCGGTCTTTGACGGGATAGGCGTTGCCAGTGATATCTAGGTCTTGTCGTTTCGGCTGATGTCGAGAGCGCAGAGTCTTCGGTGATCGGTACGTGGGTAGTCCTACCCATCGTTGAGACGAGACGAGCGAACGGACACCATGTAGAGTTCGCAGCGGATGGACACGACGACCACGAACACCGCGGACAATCGACTGGAGCGATCGGACCTCTGTGTGACGTGGAGTTCGGCAACGCACGTCGGCAAGATCCGAGAGGTGAACGAAGACGGTGTCATTGCGGTACAAGGGATGTGGGCTGTCGCTGACGGTATGGGTGGACATTCTGCTGGCAGAGTAGCGAGCGAGATCGTTGTCGCGGCTTGCAGCAACTGGGCACGCGAGCAGCCGATGAGTCTTGAGAGCGTGCCGCTAATGCTAGACGAAGCAAATACCGACGTTTGGAATCGAGCGAGATCCGAGGGCTACGAAGTGATGGGGTCGACCGTATGCGGTATCGCCCTGGTTGACAACGGGGGTGAGGATGCTCTCCTCGTGTTCAACGTCGGAGATTCCCGTTGCTATCAGCTTGCTGATGGAGCACATCTGGTCCAGCTGACGACTGATCATTCGTATGTTCAGGAGTTGGTTGATCGAGGCGAGATCACTCCTGTCG
>CAYLIR010000269.1:0-2965 GCA_964383515.1 uncultured Acidimicrobiaceae bacterium | reverse complement strand
TCGTAGATGCACCCGACTTCGACAGCGTCGAGCAGGCGAACAGAGCCCTTGCAGAACGATTCCTGGACGCTGCGGACCTCCTTGTCTTCGTCACGACCGATACGCGCTACGCAGATGATGTTCCCTGGACGATGCTCCACAGGGCAAAACAACGCGGGGTGCCTCTTCTCACCTTGATCAACCGCCTTCCTCAGGACGCAGCCGACAGGGATGCCGTGCTGGACGACTACCGGCGACTGCTCCGCGACGCCGACATGGCGGGGAGCGGCGCGTTCGGCGATCTCCAGGCATACGGTGTGACGGAGGGCTCGCTCGACCCCGCAACCAATGGGCTTGACGCACAGTCGGTAGCACCCGTGAGCGATGCTCTCGAGGAACTTCGACACGACGCCGACCAGAGGAAAGATCTCGTGAGGCGGGGTCTGGCCGGCGCGATCGAAGCACTGCCTGAGGCAGTGAGCAGAATCGTCGCCGAGATGAGGGAGGAAGCCACGATCGCCGACTCGCTCATCACTTCAGCACGCGAGCGATACCAAGAACAGGAGGATCAGATCGCGACGACGATCGACCAGGGCTCGTTCCTCCGCTCTGAGGTGCTCAACGAATGGCAGGACTTCGTCGGCGCAAACGCAGTGGCCCGCATCGTCTCACATGGGGTAGGCAAGGTCGCTGCCACGATCAAGGCGGCATTCAGGCCGGGGCCGCCAGCTCCGGCCAACGAGGTCCGCGAGGCGGCGCTCGACGATCTCACCGCACTCATCGTGTCTCACGCTGATCAGGCCGCAGCAGACACCGCAACGACATGGATGGCCAACGACTACGGCGCAGCAGCCCTCAGCGAGCGGCCCGACCTGTGGGGATCGACGCCAGGCCTCGCAGACACCGTGGAAGCGGCCCTCGATGCGTGGGGGCGAAGCATCGGCACGGAGATAGCGAAGATGGGCGAGGGTCGGCGAGGATTCGCCAGGGCGGCAAGCCTCGGCGTGAACGCTGTGGGGACAGGTGCCATCCTCGCCGTGTTCGCACATACTGGCGGCATCACGGGAGCCGAAGCCGGTATCGCGGCGATGACTGCAGTGGTCAACCAGGCACTGCTCGAAGCGATCTTCGGAGAAAGCACCGTAGCCAAGTTCGTTGCCGCCGCACGCGAACGCCTCGATGCCATCATCGACGACGCCCTCACCGCTGAGCGGGAACGCTTCACACAGTCCCTCGACATCGACACTGGTTCCTCTGCGCTGGCTGATCAGCTATCGGCGACCGTGGATTCGATCGTGTCCGCAAGCAGACGATGAACCTCACCACAGCTCTCGACTCGCTCCGATCTGCGATCACACACGCCGATGCGCTCGGGATCGACATCGCTCCTGCAACCGCAACCCTTGAGGCCGCAGAACAGCGGGACGGATTCGCAGGCGACACCTTCGTGCTGGCGCTCGTCGGTGGAACAGGGGTCGGAAAGTCCACGTTCCTCAACGCGTTGGCTGGCACGACCGTCTCTGAGGCTTCGGTGTTGAGGCCCACCACCGCGACACCCGTTGCATGGATCGAGGAGTCCGCCAGCGCAGACCTCGAACCGCTCCTGGAGTGGCTCGAGGTCACCGAGACCGTGACCCACGGAGGCGACACGCTCTCCCATGTCGCCATCATCGACCTGCCCGACATCGATAGCATCATCGGCGACCATCGGCTCACCGTGGACCGCCTCTTGCCGAAGGTCGATTCGGTCGCGTGGCTCGTCGACCCCCAAAAGTACGACGACGAGCGACTCTACGAGTACCTCCGAGCCATCTCCGGGAGAGCCGACCGCGTGCGGGTCATCCTCAACAAGGCAGACCAGCTCGACGACGGCGATGTCCGATCCGTGACAGACGACCTTGAACGCCGGCTCGCATCTGCCAACATCGGGTGCTCGGTCACGTCGGTCTCGGCGCGAACAGGAGCAGGCATCGACGGGTTCGTGCACTCACTCGCCGATGAGGCCGATGCCAAGGCGGTCGTCGTCCGCAAGCTGCATGCCGACGCGCTCGCCGCCGCCGAACGCCTCGCTGCACAAGCGGGAGTGAACGATCGTGACTATGCGCCGCTCGTGGACGATGCCAGTGTCACGAGATATCTCGACGAAGCATCACACGCAGCCGTCGATCTCATCGATCCACAGGGGGTGGCTGGCCACACGAAGTCCGCATATCTGGATGCTGCAGCATCCAAGGCAGGATCGATCTTCGGCAGGCTCGGCCTGGTAGCTCGCATCGTCTTCGGTGCACGCCGCACATCGTCCAACCCCCATCATTTCCTTGTGACGTGGCGGCAGCGTGGCGATCTCTCGCGGGTGGTGAATCCGGTGAGGCGTATCTACCTCGAAGCTGGCGGGAACCTCGCTGCCGATGCACGGGCACACCTGCTCGGCCATGTGGAACCTGCGAACTTGAAGAACTCTCTCGAGGATGCGCTCGATCGGGCGGCACAGGCGACATCCAGGGGCATCTCGATCACGTCTCGCTGGTTGTGGCGGGTTCTTGCGGTCCTACAGCTCGTCGCCACGGTCGCGTTCATCGGTGCTGCCGCCTGGTATCTCCTTCTCATCTTCGGCCCACGCGATCTACCGGTCGGAGCGGTGGAGGTTCCCGTGATCGGGCCCGTACCGACCCCTCTCGCGGTGCTCATCGGCTCCCTGGCACTCAGTCTCGTCGTGGGTGGGATCGTCCGCATCCATGCCGCTATCGTCGGTGCGCGCGAGGGCAGACGTGCAGCCGACAGGACGCGCGATGAGGTCGAGACTGCACTCGTAGAGCACGCCTTGGGCCCCTTGCGCGAGATCGAAGGCCACCGAAGGGCCATTGCCGAGGCGAGGAACGCCCTCCGCTCTGGAATCCCATAGGCCAGCTGCTGACAAGACCGCACGCAACGTGCCCATGGGTCAGCAACGGAGCCCATCGAGCAGCATGTCGACGATGTTCGCCGC
>CAYLIR010000268.1:0-2968 GCA_964383515.1 uncultured Acidimicrobiaceae bacterium | reverse complement strand
AGTTCGAGGCAAGGACCTGCGGCTCAGGTTCCGTCACCCATGTGCCCACGGATTCGGCAACGGTGACATCTGCATCTTCGAGCGTAGATGTGAACCAATCGTCGATACGCTCCTGAGCGCGGGTCCGCTCGAGGTAGTCCTTGACGGCATCAGCGGGAGCCTCTATGCGGTCTGCCACCAAGATGAGCTGATACCCAGCCTCTGTTTCGATCGGATCGGTGACCTCGCCTGGCACCGCTGTCATCGTGGCTTGTGCAAAGGCGTCCACATACTGGGCCGCTGGTGCACAGCCCAGATCGCCACCGTTCTTGCTCGTGCCCGTGTCGATCGACACCTCCTTGGCCACCTCAGCGAAGTCCTCGCCCGATTCGATCCGATCCTTGACAGCCTTTGCCTCGTCGAGCGTCTCCACGAGAATGTGCGACACACACACCTGTGTCCAGTCGCGGGGGAAGGCCTCGATCTCCTTGGCGATATCGTCATCCGTGATCGGCTCCAGGTCACCGGTCAGCTCCTCCGACACGGCTTCGAGGACCAGCAATGATTCTGCGAACCTCCGCAAGCCGTCTTCCGTTGCGTTCACAGCCACGAGGTATTCCTCGAGGGTCGAACCTTCGGGTGAAGTCGCGACGAGTTCGCCCACCCGTTCGTCTATCTGGTCCTGCGTGATGGACACGCCGAACTCCTCAGAGGCGGCCTGGTCTGCGGCGGCCCATTCGATGACGACCGTCAGGTACGTGGCGAAATCCTGATTGGTGAATCCGTCACCGGCATCGCGGACCAGGGACTCGACATTCGACCTCGTGATCGTTTCGCCATTCACCGTTGCGACGGTCTCGTCCGCGCCTGAACATGCAGCAGCTACGAGGGCCAGCGCCCCCACGAGAAGAATGAGCTTGTTCATGTATGGCCTTTCTGGATGCCAGAGAGGCTATGGACAGGATGTAGATATCGGCATCTCCATAGATGAGAATCCGATGAACACCAGTTCTCTATCCTGGGTGGGCCCGACGAGCGTAGGGAGTCCCGGTGCCAGATCACGACGACGTCGACGAGACCGCTCAAGACCTCGATATCGATACGCTCACTGTGATCGAAGACCGACTTCGCTGGCTGTCTGTGCGGATGATCGACCATGCGAACGCACGTGGCGAAACGGAGATCAAGGTCGGGGGCCATCAAGCATCGTGTGCATCGATGACCACCATCATGACCGCGCTGTGGTTCGCGCATATCACCGGCAACGACAAGGTCGCCGTCAAGCCGCACGCTGCCCCCCTCTTTCACGCGATCAAGTACCTCACGGGCGAACTCGATGCTTCCCATCTCACCCGGCTGCGTTCGATCGGTGGGCTCCAGTCGTACCCATCGAGGACCAAGGATCCAGACGTGTTCGACTTCTCCACGGGATCAGTCGGCCTTGGAGCTGTTGCACCATTGTTCTCAGCTGCGGTCAAGCGATATCTCGACGACCACTTCACCCCCACGGAGCGGTCCCGGTTCATTGCGATAGCGGGAGACGCAGAACTCGACGAAGGGAACGTCTGGGAAGCGATCGCTGATCCTGCCCTGCAAGGCCTCGGGGACATGATGCTCATCGTCGACCTCAATCGTCAGAGCCTCGACAGGGTCATCCCGGGTATCCAGGCCGAACGGATCAAGCAGTTCTTCCACAATGCCGGATGGCATGTCGTCGAGGCGAAGTATGGAGCGAAGCTCCTTGCAGCGTTCGATCGACCCCATGGCCAGGCGCTGCGGCGCCATATCGACGCTATGACGAACGAGGAGTACCAGAGCCTCTTCAGATTCACCGGTTCCGCTTTGCGCGAACGGTTTCTCGCCAATGCAGACGAAGACGTCACGCAAGCGATCGCCGATGTCCCAGACACCGACCTTGCCCCATTGATCCAGAACCTCGGCGGGCATGATCTTTCTGTGCTCGTCGACGCCTACCGGCAGTGCGATGCCGTCCAGGACAGACCATCAGTGGTCTTCGCGTATACGATCAAGGGCTACGGCCTCCCGTTCGTTGGCGATCCGCTCAACCACAGCGCATTGCTCAGCGCGAACCAGATCGACAACCTGCGCGATGCCACAGGCCTTACCACCGCCAACGAGTGGAGCCGATTCCCAGATGACTCCCCCGCTGGCATATGGTGTCTGCGCGTCGGCGCTGACGTCAACAACGTGCCGATCCCGCCACGACCGGTGTACATGGCTCCCGAACGTTGCGGCGCAACGCACAAGGAGCTCAGTTCCTCGCAAGAGGCGTTCGGAAGAGTGCTCGTCGCCCTCGGGCGCGACCCTACGCTCGGTCCGCGCATCGTCACCGCATCACCTGACGTGTCCGTCTCCACGAACCTTGGCGGATGGATCAACGCCCGGGGGGTGTATTCCCCGGCGCACACGCCAAGCTATGTCGATGAGGGCAGGCTCCTGCGATGGGATCCCAAACCCGATGGCCAGCATATCGAGCTCGGGATCTCCGAGATGAACCTGTTCCTGCTCCTCGGCCAGCTCGGGCTGGCACACGACCACCATGGCGAGATGCTGATCCCGATCGGTACCGTGTATGACCCGTTCGTTCTGCGTGGCCTCGACGCACTCGTCTACTCGTTGTACAACGATGCACGGTTCATCGTTGCTGGAACCCCAGCGGGGGTCACGCTCGCACCAGAAGGTGGGGCACACCAATCGTCGATCACACCGTCGGTTGGCATCGAGCTTCCCGGGATCACTCAGGTTGAGCCCGCGTACGCACAGGCGGTCGAATGGCTGCTCGCAGACGGGATCGCCGGATTGAGCACGACAGGAAGCATGTACCTCCGGCTCAGCACGCGCCCGATCGCACAATCCCCATTCGACGAAGCCCGTGCGCGGCTCGGAGACGTTGCAGCCAGAGAAGCGGTCGTCGCTGGCGGGTCCCGGCTCCGGGAACCCGGCCAAGGCGATCCACTCCTACACGCTG
>CAYLIR010000267.1:0-2982 GCA_964383515.1 uncultured Acidimicrobiaceae bacterium | reverse complement strand
GATGGTACACCGGGGGCATCGGCTGGATGAACGGCGACGGTGATGGTGCTGTCGCCATAGCGCTTCGCTGCGGGCTCGTGCGTGAAGGCCGGACGCAACTCTTCGCCGGTGCCGGCATCGTTGCAGATTCGGTGCCAGAAGCCGAACTGCAGGAGACGAGGCTGAAACTGCGTCCGCTACTCGATGTGCTCGCTACCAGCTAGTGCCGCGGCTACTGCCTTCACGATGATCTGGTGGTAGCTGCGGTTCATGTCCCGATCCGTTGCTATCTCGATGAGTCCCGGTGCCGCAATATCGGCATGGACCGCCTCGATGAGTTCGCCACTGGTGGCGACCGTTGTGGCATCGAGCCCCATCGCTGCGGCGATCGGAGCGACCGAGAGTCCGTGGGGGGTTCCCCAGTGGCGTTCGAACACGCCCACAGGGACGGCTGACGACCGGGCTTGTGGGAGGAATGAGAAGATGCCGCCGCCGTCGTTGTTCACTACGACGATCCGCAGCGGTACGCCGAGGCGTTGCACCTCGGTGATAGCAGCGATGTCATGGAGCGCCGACACGTCGCCGAGGTACAACGTCGTCGGTGTCCCCGTGACGGCGACGCCGAGCGCGGTGGAGATGGCGCCATCGATCCCGTTGACACCCCGGTTCGCCAGTACCGTGACCGTCGGCCGAGAGGTTCCGTAGGAATCGATGTCTCGGATGGGCCTCGACGACCCGACGAAGAGCATGCTGTGGTCGGGCACGTGTGCTGCGATCGTTGCTGCGATCGATGGTTCGTTCGGGAATGGAAGGCCGGACAGAGAAGCTGCCACAGCAGCCGCGGCTGCATTGTCGAGTGCGAGCCAGCGCTCGAGGAAGGCGTTGTTGCGAGCGTCTTGGACCGTGACATCGGCGAGCACGCGGACGGGATCGTCGTTGATGGTGATGTCGGCTGACATGAGAGGATCGCCGAGCCGGGAACTCTCTACGAGCACCTGGGGGACGTCCGAGGACTCCATCCACGTCCACAGCGACTTCGACGTGGGGATCGGACCAAGCCGGAGGATGACGTCGGGAGCGTGCAGATCGAGTGCAGAAGCCATGTTGGCACCATGGCGTGCGGTGACGACAAGGTCGCCATACGCGAGAACGTTCGGCCCGGTCACATTGGACTGAGGGTCGGCGATGACCGGCGCGCCGAGCCGGGAAGCAAGGTCGTTCACTGCCCGAGACAAGGCGAAACCCCCTCGTCCGCCGACGACGATCAGAACGTTGCGGCCGTTGAGAAAGCTGCCGACGTCCTGTGTCGGGTTCGGGCGCTGTCCACCTCCTGTGACGGCAGGGGGATCCCCGGGTGCAGCGGGGGGAACGAGCTCGTCGGGCACCAGAGGTTCGTCGAACGGAAGGTTCGCATGGACGGGACCCTGGGGAAGATCCATGGCCGTTGCTGCCATCGACGCACCATCTACAACGCCTTGCCGTGGATCGGATGTGTCAACCTCCAGGAAACCCTTGACGTGCGTGCCGTAGAGATCCGTCTGGTCGGTCGTCTGTGGGGCTCCGGTGCCGCGGAGGCGAACAGGCCTGTCTGCGGTGAGGACGATCATCGGCGTTGTGGACTGGTCTGCCTCGACGATGGAGGGGAGATAGTGTGCCGGAGCCGAGCCCGAGGTACAGGCGACGATCGCAGGCATGCCGGATGCCTTGGCGTAGCCGAGTGCTGCGAATCCGGCGGATCGCTCGTCCCGGATCGAGAGGTCTCTGATGCGAGGCTCCCCACTGAGCGCGAGCGTGAGCGGGGTATTCCGTGACCCGGGCGATACGAAGGCCACGTCGATGCCGGCATCCGCGAGGCTGGAGACCAGTGCAACCGCATATGACGCCTGGGCTGTCGGATCCGGCATCAGAACACGATACCGAGTGACAAGAGCAGGCCGGTGAAGAGCTGGATCTGGGCTGTCCTCTTCAAGACGCCGATCAGTGGCGGGCCCGCGGTTTCACGGAACACGGTCTGGATGAGCGGGATCGTGAGCGGTGCCACGATCAGCGCGGCCAGGCTCATCGGGGGCAGCAACGACAGCATCACGCCGAAGACGATGGTCACGAACGCAGCGCAGACCGTCGCCGCGTAGAGTCCTCTGGCTCGCTGTCGGCCAAGGACGACTGCAAGCGTTCGCTTCCCTGCAGCGGTGTCGGTGTCGATGTCCCTGATGTTGTTCGCTTCGAGTATCGCTGCTGCAAGGAGGCCCATCACGATGCCGCCGACCCACACAGAACCTGGCACGGAGTGGGAGAACACATATCGCGTCCCTGCGGTGGCGACAAGACCGAAGAAGATGAACACGAAGACCTCGCCAAGCCCGTAGTAGCCGTACGGGATGGGGCCGTTGGTGTATCCCAGTGCGGCGACGATCGACACGATGCCGATCACGAGGATCGGCCACCCCGCATACCAGATGAGATAGAGGCCTCCGACCGTGGCGATCCCGAAGGCGATCACCATGCCACGCCGCATATCCGAAGCGGAGATGACCCCGGAGGCGACGGCACGCTGAGGGCCGATCCGAGCTGCCGTATCTGCGCCTGTGGCCGCATCAGCGAGATCGTTCGCGTAGTTCACACCGACTTGGATGGCCAGGGAAGAAACGAGCACGACGATGAACGGCACGAGTGCGAACACGCCGTCCCTCCACGCACTCGCTGAGCCGATGAGCACCGGTGCCACGGATGCGAGCAAGGTCGCTGGCCGTGCAGCCATCACCCACGGGTTCTTGGCCTTGGCCACGGGATTCAGAACTGCCAGGGGAACGAGGAGTAGTCCTGATCCCGTTTCTCAAGGAACGCGTCCCTGCCTTCCTGGGCCTCGTCCGTGCCGTACGCCAGCCTGGTTGCTTCTCCAGCGAAGAGTTGCTGGCCTACGAGCCCATCGTCGGGAAGGTTGAACGCGTACTTGAGCATCTTCTGCGCGGTGGGGCTCTTCGTTGTGATCGCTGCTGCCCATTC
>CAYLIR010000266.1:0-2985 GCA_964383515.1 uncultured Acidimicrobiaceae bacterium | reverse complement strand
CCGAAAAAGGAGAGCACGATGAGTGCGCCAACGACGACGAGGAAAACACCCCATAGGTCCTTGCGATGATCACCCAGGTGTTCGCCAAGCCTCGAAGAGGCTGACCTCAGCGCGAGGATCAGCCGGTTCTGCTGCTTCGACTTCTTATGTTTGCGTTGTGCCGCACTCCGCCCCGTGGCCCTACTCGACTTCGTGCGTGTCGCCATGGGAGATGAACTGTACCCCAGTGCTTGCGGTGAGTAAACGACCTACGTGTGATTTGTTGGCTCGCCGGTCCTGGCTCAGACCTCGATGATGACCGGGAGGACGACCGGCCTGCGCCCTGCGATCTTCTTGATGGCTCGGGTGGCAGTGTTGCGTACCTTGCGCCTGAGGATGTCCGGGTCGATCGGCACATCGAGCGTTGCGATGGAAGCGATGAGGCGTTCGGTGATCACGATGCGCATATCCTCGAAGTCTTTCGTCAACCCATGGCTGTCGACGTCTGGCCCGAACAGGATCTCCCCTGTCGAGAAGTTGATACCGAGCGTCACGATGACCACGCCGTCGTCTGCGAGATGCCGCCTGTCACGGATGATCGTCTCGGCTTCGCCGACGTCCATGCCATCGACATAGACATAGCCACCGGCGATGGCTTGGCGCTGCACGGTCAGAGTTCCGTCTTCGAGCGTCACGACATCGCCGTCCTCGCACACTTCGACCTGCGGTATCCGCATCGCACGCCCTATCGCTGCGTTGGCGACCATGTGCCGATACTCACCATGAACTGGGACGAGCGCTTCGGGACGCACCGTGTTGTAGAACGTCTTGAGCTCCTCAGCGGCTGCATGCCCGGAAACATGCACATGCGTGTTGAGACCGTGGAACACCGTGACACCGGCGCGATACAGGTTGTTGATGACTCGCGAAACCTTCGTCTCGTTGCCTGGGATGGGCGTTGCGGAGATGATGACCGTGTCCCGCTCGGACAACGACACGGATCGGTGTTCACCTCCGGCCATCAGCGAAAGCGCCGCGAACGGCTCTCCCTGGCTACCTGTCGAGATGATCGCTGTGTCGGCGTCCGGCATGTCGACAAGCGCATCGAGATCGACGAGGAACCCGTCGGGAATGTCGAGCACGCCGAGGTTCGCAGCGATGTCCGAGTTGCGCAACATGGAGCGGCCGATGAATGCGAACTTCCTACCGTCGCGTACGACAGCGTTGATCGCTTGCTGCACCCGGTGAACGTGTGAGGCGAAGCACGCCAAGATGACCCTGCCATCCGCGTGGCTGACGATCTCATCGAGCCTCTCCCCAACGGTGACCTCCGATGGGACGTATCCAGGCCGCTCTGCGTTCGTCGAGTCCGCAAGGAGGAGCCGCACACCGCGCTTGCCGATCGCACCGAACGATCGGAGATCCGTCGGAACACCGTCGATGGGCGTTGGATCGAGCTTGAAGTCTCCGGTGTGGAGCACGAGGCCTTCTGGCGTGTCGAACACCACGCCAGCCGCGTCGGGGATCGAGTGCGACACAGGGATGAAGGTGAACCGGAAGGGGCCGTGGTCGATCCATTCGTAGTGCGCCACAGATCGCAGATCGGGGCTGATGCCGTACTCCTCGATCCGCGCCCGCGCAAACTCGACGGTCAAGCGAGTTCCGTAGATAGGAACGTTCACATCCTTGAGGAGGAACGCCAACGAGCCGATGTGGTCCTCATGTCCGTGCGTGAGAACGATGCACTTGAGGTCGTCCTTGTGGGCGAGCACAGACGCAAAGTCCGGGAGCACGAGGTCGACGCCGAGCATGTCCTCTTCCGGGAACATCAGCCCACAGTCGATCATGGCCATGTCGCCGTCGATGTCGAGCGTCGCGCAGTTGCGCCCCACTTCACCGAGGCCTCCGAGAAAGCCGATCTTGACCGTCATGTGCCCCGGTTTCGATTGATCGCCGTCACCGCATCGGTGACGGCTCTCGCCGTCTCTGGTTGCGCGTCGAGCAGTGGGAGCCGCGGCGACCCAACCGTGTCCCAGACCGCAGTGAGCCCTGCTTTGAGGGGCATCGGGTTCGGTTCTGAGAACAGCGCGGTCACGAGAGGAGCCACGAGGTCGTCGAGTTCCTTCGCCTTTGCGTCATCCCCGGCAACAACAGCATCCACCATCTGGGAGATCTCAACCCCTGCGAGATGCGATGCAACAGACACGACACCGACAGCCCCTGCCGCGACGAGCTCACGCGTGAGGCCATCGCTGCCCGAATACACCGCGATGTCATCGGGAAGCGCTGCGATAGCGTCGATCGACCAGCCAGCGTCGTCGACAGCATCCTTGATACAGCAGATGTTCGGATGGGCAGCGAGTTCGACGAGCGTATCCACTTCGATCAACGTACCCGTCCGGCCGGGGATGTTGTACAGCATCATCGGCAATGCCGCCGCATCGGCGATCGCTGTCATGTGGGCGATGATCCCTGCCTGGGGAGGCTTGGAATAGTACGGGGTCACTGCCATGACGCCATCGACGCCTGCATCGCGTGCAGAACGCGCCAACGCACATGACTCGGCAGTGTCGTACGTTCCGACATTGGCGACGATGTATGTCTTGTCCTTGGCCGCTTCAACGGCAGTGCGGAACAGTGACGATTTCTCTGCAGCGGTGAGCGTGGGTGCCTCACCCGTCGTGCCTGCAACGACGATGCCTGCGGATCCGTTCTGCTCAAGATGCTTGATCAGCCTGGTGAACGTGGCGTAGTCGACAGCGCCATCGGCATGAAAGGGAGTGATGATGGCGGTGAGAACCCGTCCGAAGGGTGCGGTGGGTCGTTGTTCCATGGCGTGAATGTACCACGTAGAGGTTCTCTATCCTTGCATCCATGGAAGGTACAAGCCACTACATCAACGACGTCACCTCCGACGATTTCCAGCAAGCTGTGCTGCTCAAGGCCCGCGAAGTCCCCGTTCTCGTGGATTTCTGGGCGGCGTGGTGTGGGCCGTGCAAAGCGCTG
>CAYLIR010000265.1:0-2989 GCA_964383515.1 uncultured Acidimicrobiaceae bacterium | reverse complement strand
GCTCATCGGGCTGATGATGTTCGGCATGGCGCTCGGCATCGACACCGATGATTTCAAGGCGATCACGACCAGCCCGAAACCTGCATCGATAGGCCTTGGGGCGCAGTTCTTCCTCCTACCGGCTGCGACCTTCCTCCTCACGCTCGTGCTCGACCTGCCGGCGTCCGTGGAGCTCGGGATGATCCTCGTGGCATCGTGCCCTGGTGGGAACCTGTCGAACGTGATGACCTACCTCGCGGGTGGAAACGCTCCCCTCTCCGTCGGCATGACCGCCGTTTCCACAGCAGTCGCCGTTGTCATGACGCCAGTGAACTTCTCGCTGTGGGGGAGGCTGAACCCTGAAACGGCAACCCTGCTCACATCCATATCGCTCAACCCCGTGGTGCTGTTCGCAACGATCGTGCTCATCCTGGCCCTCCCCCTGACGGCTGGCATCCTGTTCGCTCGATGGAAACCGGGACTTGCTGGCAGGCTCGAAGGGCCTTTCAAGGTCTTCTCCGTCATCGTCTTCGTTGGATTCGTCGCCGTTGCGCTCGGCAACAACTGGAACAACTTCGTCACCTATATCGGCTTTCTGATCGGGGTCGTTGCACTGCACAACGCACTCGCCCTCGGTCTCGGGAACCTGGCAGCCAGGCTCGCTGGCCTTGCCGAACGAGACCGACGAGCGGTCACCTTCGAGGTCGGCCTCCAGAACTCCGCCCTTGCGCTCGTGCTCGTGTTCACGTTCTTCGACGGTCTCGGCGGCATGGCGCTGATCGCTGCGTGGTGGGGTGTCTGGCACATCATCTCGGGCCTCGGCCTTGCCTGGTTCTGGTCACGCCGACAGCCAGCAGTGCCATCGACGCTATGACAGGCTCCGTACTCGTGACGGGCGCATCCGGGTACCTCGGAAGCCAACTGATCGCGAATCTCGCAACGTCCGACCGGAACCTCGACACGATCGTTGCCGCCGATGTCCAGCCGCCTCGAGAACGTTTCGACGACGTGGCCTACGTCACCGGGGACATCCGGGACGCGGGTCTGGCAGAGACGCTCGTGGACCACGGCATCGAGGTTGTCGTCCACCTCGCCGCGATCGTCTCGCCCGGGCGTAAACCGGATAGACACCTCGAGTACGCTGTCGATGTTGGGGGCACGAGGAACGTCCTCGATGCATGCACCGCAGCGGGAGTCGAGAAACTGATCGTGTCGTCGTCTGGTGCGGCATACGGCTACCACGCAGACAACCCACCGTGGATCAGCGAGGACGCACCGTTGCGCGGGAATCCGGAGTTCGCGTACGCGAGCAACAAGCGGATCGTCGAAGAGATGCTTGAGGCTTGGCGAAATGACCATCCTGAACTTGGCCAACTGATCTTCCGGCCCGGAACCGTCCTGGGTGCGCACACAAGGAACCAGATCACCGACCTCTTCGATCGACGATTCATCCTCGGGATCCGCGGTGTAGACAGCCCCTTCGTGTTCATCTGGGACCAGGACGTCGTTGCATGCCTGCGCAAGGGGATCGAGACCGATGCCACCGGCATCTACAATCTCGCCGGTGACGGCGTCGTGACACTGAAGGCGATTGCTGCCTTGCAGCACAAACCGTATGTAGCCCTACCCGCGTCGACCATCGCCGCCGCGCTCAGCGCCATGAGGCGCATCGGGGCAACGCAGTACGGCCCTGAACAGGTCGACTTCCTGCGGTACCGACCCGTCCTGTCGAACCGTCGGCTGAAGGACGATTTCGGATTCACGCCGACCAAGACCAGCAGCGAAGCATTCGCGTTCTACCTGGAGTCCCGCCGTGGCACGCCGTGACCTCGACGGGGCAGTCGTCATCGTCACGGGCGCAGCGGGCGGCCTGGGCGCCGCTCTTGCAGATCGGTTCGCGAATGCGGATGCGCGCCTTGGCCTCGTCGACATCGATGGCGATCGGATCGGTGGCATCGCCGGGCGGTACGACAATGCCATCCCCGTCGTCTGCGACCTGACGGACGCCGATGCCTGTACGCGAGCCGTGAACGCGGTAGCGGGCGAGTACGGCGGCATCGACGTGCTCATCAACAACGCCGGGATAACACACCGCTCAGCGTTCATCGACACGTCATCTGAGGTGATCGCCAGGGTGATGGCCGTGAACTACCTCGGATCGGTCAACATGACCGCAGCAGCGCTCCCCGCACTCATTGAGCGCTCCGGAGCGATCTGCACGATCACGTCAGTTGCCGGCTTCGCACCCGTCCTGGGCCGAACGGGATATGTGGGGGCGAAACATGCGCTGCACGGATTCTTCAACACTCTCAGGGCAGAGCTCCGACCCGACGGCGTCGATGTCACCATCGTCGCGCCGACGTTCATCGCCACTGACATGCAGCGACGCGCCCTGGGAGGGGACGGCGCCATTACCGGCCACAGGCAGTCGCGTGTCGGCAGGCAGCTCGATGCTGACCAGGTGGCAGAACGTGTCTACCGATCGATCGAACGCAGGAAAGGCACGGTCGTGCTCGGCACCATCGGCCACATCGCCAGAACGATGACCATGGTCGCGCCAAGCGCATATGAGCGCATGATGGCCCGATCCCTGCGAAGCGAGCTCGACCGCTGACGGCACCGCAGGACC
Source organism: uncultured Acidimicrobiaceae bacterium (assembly GCA_964383515.1). Lineage (GTDB taxonomy): Bacteria > Actinomycetota > Acidimicrobiia > Spongiisociales > UBA5794 > JAMBLL01. The sequence goes on along the minus strand of CAYLIR010000265.1, from coordinate 381 downwards.
CAACCGACGCGACAGGGCCGGCCCATATGGGCCGGCCCTGTGACAACACGGCGAACAACGAGGCTTAGCGGGTCTCTTTGTGCGGTGTCGTTTCCCTGCACCACTTACAGAACTTGCGCAACTCGATACGTTCCCTCGTGTTCGACTTGTTCTTCGAGGTGACGTAGTTACGCCGTTTGCACTTCTCGCATGCAAGCGTGATAGGCGGTCGTTTGTCGCTCATTGTGATTCTCTCTCCCGCCAGCGGTCACCTAGCGGCACCCGCTGCTGGCTGTCCGCTGCCTCGTTTTCAGCTATTTGATGATCTTGGTGACGCGGCCTGCACCACCCGTGCGGCCACCTTCACGGATAGCGCAGGGCGAGGTCTCGGCTGACAAACGG
>CAYLIR010000264.1:0-3003 GCA_964383515.1 uncultured Acidimicrobiaceae bacterium | reverse complement strand
GATCCACACGCTCGTGGGGGCAGGTGCAGCGGAAGGAGCGATCGACGCTGCGAGCATCCTCAAACCGATGCTTGCACGAGGCGAGCTCCAGACGATCGGAGCGACTACGCTCGAGGAGTACCGCAAGCACCTCGAAAAGGACTCGGCCCTCGAGCGCCGGTTCCAGCCCATCCAGGTCGACGAGCCGTCCATCGCTGACACGATCAGGATTCTCGAGGGGCTGCGCGAGTCCTACGAAGAGCATCACAAGGTCGAGTTCACAGAGCAAGCACTCGTGAACGCTGCGAACTTGGCAGACCGCTACATCGCGGACCGTTTCCTCCCTGACAAGGCGATCGATCTCATCGACGAAGCTGGCAGCCGCATGCGGCTGCGGCGTTCTGACCTCCCGAGCGAGGTGAAAGAGATCGACACGAAGATCGGGAAGCTCCGCACCGACAAGCGAGAGGCGGTCAATGCTCAACAGTACGAACGCGCAGCGAAACTTCGCGATCGCGAACGGGAGCTCCTCACCGAGCGTGCCGCGGCAGAAGAACGGGCAAGCGAAGGCGGCACGAACTACTCAGCCACGATCGACGAGGAAGAGATCGCCGAAGTCCTCGCCCAGTGGACGGGGATCCCTGTGCACAGGCTCACTGAGGAAGAGACCGAGAAGCTCTTGAACATGGAGGACGAGCTCCACAAGCGCATCATCGGCCAGAGTGACGGGATCATCGCTGTGTCGAAGGCCATCCGCAGGACGCGGGCAGGCCTCAAGGACCCGAAGCGCCCAGCAGGATCGTTCATATTCCTCGGTCCTTCCGGGGTTGGCAAGACCGAGACAGCCAAGACGCTCACCGAGTTCCTTTTCGGAGATGAGTCTGCGCTCATCCAGATCGACATGTCCGAGTACATGGAAAAGCATGCAGTGAGCAGACTCGTTGGCTCACCTCCTGGCTACGTCGGATACGACGAGGGAGGCCAGCTCACCGAAGCTGTTCGCCGCAAGCCGTTTTCGGTGGTGCTCTTCGACGAGATCGAGAAAGCGCATCCCGATGTGTTCAACATCCTCCTGCAGATCCTCGAAGACGGACATCTGACGGATTCGCAGGGCAGAACCGTCGACTTCAAGAACACGGTCATCATCATGACGTCGAACCTCGGCACAGCGGATCTGCGCAAGGCGAAGATCGGTTTCGCAGAGGCAAGCGACGAACTGAACTACGACAAGATGCGCGAGAAGGTCATGGACGCCCTCAAGGCGCACTTCAGGCCAGAGTTCCTCAACAGGATCGACGAGGTCATCGTGTTCCACGAGTTGACGCTCGCCGAGGTGAAGCTGATCGTCGACCTGCTCCTCGTCCGCCTGCGCGAGCAGCTTGAGAACCAGGCGCTCGATCTCGTCCTCACCGACGACGCCAAGGAACTACTTGCGAAGAAAGGCTATGACCCACAGCTCGGTGCACGGCCGCTGCGCAGGGCGATCCAGCGTCTGCTCGAGGACCCACTCTCGGAGAAGGTGCTCTTCAAGGAGTTCGCTGCAGGGAGCACGGTCCTTGTCTCTGTCGATGCAGAGGACCCCGAAGCACTGGTGTTCGAGGCGATCGAAACGCCGATTGAGCCTCTCGTCGAACTTGCCGAGAACTAGCGCCACGCGCTGTCTCCATGCCGTTCTCTCGCTAGCGGCACTATCATCGAACTGTTCCCTCACCTCTGGGTAGGGACCGAAGTACACGACTATTGAAAGGGTGCATATGCGCTCACTTACGAAGCGGCGGGGTGCGTTCTTCGCACTGCTCCTCGTCCTGGCGCTCGTTGCAGCTGCATGCAGCAGCAGCGGCTCTGCAGACTCCACGGACACGACCGTCGCCGGTTCCACCGACACGACCGTCGCCGGTTCCACCGACACGACCGAAGCTGGCTCTGCCGACACGACCGAAGCTGGCTCTGCCGACACGACCGAAGCCGGTTCGATGGCAGGCGAAGGTGTCATGATCGGCATGGCGTACGACATCGGTGGCCGCGGTGACAAGTCGTTCAACGACTCAGCCGCCCTGGGCCTCGACCGGGCGATCAAAGAGCTTGGCGTCGAAGCCAATGAACTGGAACCAGCCGCAGGTGGCGAGAACCGTGAAGAGAACCTGAGGGTCCTCGCTGAGAGCGGGCACCAGCTCGTGTTCGCGATCGGTTTCGCGTTCGCTGATGCTGTCGCTGCAACCGCGGCGGACTTCCCCGACACGCAGTTCGCCATCGTCGACTCTGTCGTTGAGGCACCGAACGTTTCCTCTCTGGTGTTCGCCGAGCACGAAGGCTCAGCACTCGTCGGTGCCGCCGCAGCGCTGACGACCGAGACCAACAAGATCGGCTTCATCGGTGGTGTTGCAGGGCTCGGCCTCATCGAGAAGTTCCAGGCTGGCTATGAAGCAGGAGCCAAGGAAGTCAACCCGGACGTCGATATCCTCGTTCAGTACCTGACCGAGTTCCCCGACTTCGCAGGCTTCTCCGATCCTGCCAAGGGCAAGGAAGCAGCTCTCGCCATGTACGAAGGGGGCGCAGATGTCGTCTACCACGCGGCTGGTGGGTCTGGTGCTGGCGTGTTCGAGGCTGCCAAGGACACATCCGAAGCTTCAGGCACGAAGGTATGGGCGATCGGTGTTGACTCTGACCAGTACGAGACGGCTGGTGATGAAGTCAAGGACTACATCCTCACTTCGATGCTCAAGCGGGTCGATACTGCCGTGTTCGACACCGTCGAGAGCTTCGTCAACGGGAGCCTCGAATCCGGCGTTGTTGTCTTCGACCTCGCCAAGGATGGCGTTGGGTACGCGAAGTCCGGTGGATTCGTCGATGGCATCTCGGATCAGATCGATGCACTTCGCGATCGGATCATCTCTGGTGACTTCGTTGTTCCAGAGAAGCCAGCCGAGGGCTGATGTAGCGATTCGTCAATCTGTAGAGTGGGGGGGGGGGGGGCGGCCGCGCGCGGGCCGGCGGAGGGGGGGCGGGGTGCGGGGGGGGGGGGGG
>CAYLIR010000263.1:0-3037 GCA_964383515.1 uncultured Acidimicrobiaceae bacterium | reverse complement strand
GCCGGTGGCGCTTGCGACACCGTTGGTCGCTGCTGCCGGGACCGTCGGCTCCGTCGTGGAATTCGCACAGGTCATCGACTTCTCCCTGTATGGTGCAGCGGTGGCCAAGTCGGTGGCGCCTGAGCCGTGGAAGGGCCGGATACCGCCAAGGATCGCCCCAACCGAAGCAGGCATGCTCAACAGCATCGGGATCCAGAACCCCGGCATCGATGCCTGGCTCACCGACATCGCACCGAGCCTCCGTGAACTCGACGTACCGGTATGGGGAAGCATCGTGGCCCACGATGTCGACGGGTTCGCCGCTGTTGCGGAGAAGATGGCGACCAGCGACGTGGCCGCGGTCGAGATCAACCTGTCCTGCCCCAATCTCGACGGCAGACCGTTCGCTCTCGACGCTGCCCTCACCGCAAAGGTCGTCGCGTCGGTGCGTGCGGCAACGGATCTGCCTCTCGGAGCGAAACTGTCGCCCGACGCCATGCCGATCAGCGCCATTGCCGCCGCCGCCATGGCCAACGGCGCCGACTGGCTCGTCGTCGCGAACACGGTGATGGGGGCAGCGATCGACCCCGAAACGCGCCGTCCCCGGATCTCCGGTCTCATCGGCGGGTACTCCGGCACGGCGATCAGACCGATCACGATGCGTTGCATCATCGAGATCGCACGCGACCTGCCCGATGCGCCCCTGGTTGCATGTGGTGGAGTGTCGAAGGCGGAACACGTGATCGAGTACGTGCTCGCCGGTGCAGATGCCGTGGCGATCGGTACGGCTCACTTCGCTACACCGCGGATCGCACGGCCGATACTGAAAGGCATCGGCACGTACCTGGACAAGCACGGCGTCGCCGCACTCGAGGACATCAAGGGAGCGTTCGAACCATGGCCGTAGACAACCCGATCATCGTAGCCCTGGACATGCCGTCTGCACACGACGCGGTGAAGATGGCACAACTCGTCGCACCACACGTCGGTGCATTCAAGGTCGGGCTGGGTCTCCTCCACGGCCCGGGGCCTGGTACGATCGACGCACTCGTGCGCCTCGGCCTGCCCGTGTTCGCAGACGCGAAGCTCAACGACATACCGTCCCAGGTGGAGATGGCTGCCCGCAATCTTGCATTCCACGGAGCTCGATGGGTCACCGCGCACATCGGGGGAGGGCAAACGATGCTCGAAGCTGCAGTCGCCGGCCTCACCCGGGGGGCAGGGCATGCCGCAGCCGGCATCCTCGGCGTCTCGGTCCTCACTTCGCGCGGCGAGGGAGATCTGAAGAGGCTCGGCATCGGGAGGACACCCGGTCAACTTGTCTCGAAGATGGCAAGCGTCGCAGCGGCCGCAGGCTGTGAAGGCGTCGTGTGCTCACCGCTCGAACTCCATGTGGTCCAGCAGGCGGCACCGGGGATGACCACCGTCGTCCCCGGCATACGGCCCAACGCCGTAGACGACGACCAGGCGCGTACAGCGACGCCCGAAGAGGCCATGGACAAGGGAGCTACCTACCTCGTCGTTGGACGGCCGATCACCGCCGCAGACGATCCTGCTGCTGCCGCGCAACATATACGAGAGATCGCTAGAGCGTCCGCAACGCCGGGTTGATACGATTCTGGTCACACAAAGGAGGCGGAATGCTCCCGAAGATGACAAACGAGCAACGGGCCGCTGCGCTCGAACGGGCCGGTCAAGCACGCAGGATCAGGGCAGAGATCAAACAGCTTCTCAAGACCGGCAGCCTCACGTTCTCCGACGTGCTCGCACGCGCCGACGCAGACGATCTCGTTGCGGGCGCCAAAGTGAAGGAGATCGTCGCTGCGATGCCCGGCATGGGGAGGGTCTCGACAGACAGATTGCTCACGGAGATCGGTATCGCAGACGGTCGAACGATCCGTGGGCTCGGCAAGCGACAGAGGGAGCAGCTCCTTGGCCGCTTCTCCTGAGGGCAACCTCGTCGTCATCTCTGGTCCGTCCGGCGTCGGGAAGTCGACGATCATCGACGCGGTGATGCAGCACACGCCGGCCGTCTTCTCGGTGTCAGCCACAACACGCTCCCCACGCGCAGGCGAAGTCGAGGGTATCGACTATCACTTCGTCGATAGAGACTCCTTCCTTGAGGCCATCGACGACGGGCAGGTACTCGAATGGGCCGAGTACGGAGGGAACCTGTACGGGACCCTGCGCAGCGAGGTCGACGCCGCCATCGCACAGGGCGCAACGGTCATCCTCGATATCGAGAACGACGGTGCGCGCCAGGTACGCGAAGCATTCGACGGTGCGGTGTTGATCTTCATCATGCCGCCGAGCATCGCAGAACTGGAACAACGCCTCGCTGCGAGAGGCGATACCTCGCCCGCGGACATGGCGAAACGTCTCAGTGTGGCCTCACAACAGATCGCTGAAGCACCTGGCCTCTACGACTATGTGGTCGAGAATCGCACACTCGGCGCCGCGATCGGACAGGTTCTCGATATACTCGACGCTCTGGCACTGCAACGCGCCAGCGCAATGTCACCAACAACGCTCGCCACGTACGAGGAGAAACCAGATCATGATGGTCGAACCGCCAATCGGAGCCCTTGTCGAGAAGACGGGTAGCCGCTTCGGCCTCGTCGTACTCTCAGCACGAAGAGCCCGCCAGATCAACGCGTACTTCAACGAACTCGGCGCAGGCTTCGGTGGATACGTTCCACCGCAGGTCCACTCCCTCGCTCGCAAGCCGCTGTCGATCGCTCTCGAGGAGATCATCGAGGACAAGGTCGTCATCGCTCCGGTCGAGGAGTAGACGATGCTCGCCGGGCGGCGGATCGTCCTCGGCGTCACCGGGGGAGTGGCGGCCTACAAAGCTGCGTATCTCGCCCGCAGGTTCCTCGAACAGGGAGCCCAGGTTCGCACGATCATGACCCCGGCTGCGGAACGCTTCATCGGCACCGCTACGTTCGCAGCACTCACCGGCACGGAACCGGTCACCGGCTTCTTTGGCGGAACCTCCGTATCCCCGCATCCCCCGCTTGCACGATGGGCCGATGTGATCGTCATCGCTCCTGCACCG
>CAYLIR010000262.1:0-3044 GCA_964383515.1 uncultured Acidimicrobiaceae bacterium | reverse complement strand
GGACGACCGAGCCCGGTGTCGTGTACCCGTGCTCGTCCACGGTAGGGGCCACGACACGAACAGCCGGTTCGCCGACCGTTCTGAGATCGAGGAAACCGAGCAGGTGGGAGATCTCCGCAAGGAGCTGATCCATGGTCAGGTCGGGGATCTCGGAACTCGCCAACCGCTTCAGGTACATCGCCGCGAACGGCTCGAGAAGGGCTCTCCGCTGCGAGGGCATGTCGTCGGGAATCGCCTCGAGCACCCGGTCGAGAACATGTGATTTCGAGGCCGCGACCCCTTCGACGTTGACCATGAACGCGAGGCTAGACGCGTCAGGCCGCCATCGCACGTCAAACGGAGGTCTGGGGCGAACCCCCTCTACCATTCACCGACGGCGGCAAGGAGACACATGGCGAACCCAACGCTCAACAAGAAGTTCGGCAGCCTGCCGGCAGCCGATGCTGCCCTCGCCACCGCCCCGGTTCCGTCGGTCGCTCCTCAGTCCGGTGAACCGACGATGTCGATCAGGGGCGTGGCCGTCAAGACAGCGCTCTTCCTCGCCATCTTCATCGGGGCCGGTGCATGGAGCTGGAGCCTCGTCGACCCAAGCTCCGGGCTGACAATCCCGGTGTGGTTGCAGCTTGCGTTGTACGGTTTGTTCATACTGGTCATCGCCACGGTGCTCATGCCGGCGCTCGCGATCGTCACCGGTCCGCTGTACGCCATCGTCGAGGGTATTGTCCTCGGAGGAGCGAGCCACATCCTCAACGAACATTGGGGGGGGATCGCCCTCCAGGCGATCATCGCGACGGTCGCGGTGTTCATCGCCATGCTGTTCCTCTTCGTCACCGACATCATCGAGGTGACCGAACGGTTCCGCGGGATCGTCATCGGGGCAACGTTCGGCATCTTCCTCATGTATCTCTTCTCGTTCATCGGGGTGTTCTTCGGCTGGTTCACGACGCCGGTGTACTCGTCGGGGCCGATCGGGATCGGGTTCAGCCTCATCGTCGTCAGCGTCGCCGCCCTCAACCTCATGCTCGACTTCGACATGATCGTGCGCGGTGTCAACGCACGCATGCCGAAGCAGTTCGAGTGGTACGCCGCCTTCGGGTTGCTCGTCACGATCATCTGGCTCTACTTCGAGATCCTCATACTGCTCGCAAAGATACGGGACTGAGAACCGGCCCACGGTCCAACGATGGGGTGGAGGTGTGGCCAGACGCCACAGGGGTTCGCTCCCCCGGCGAAGCCGCTGGAGGTGGCCGTGCGTCAGCCAGGTCGGAGGCGGCGACGGTGCGCACCCGCGATATCGTTCCTGCATGTCCTCGATCTTCCTCCTCATCGGCATGTGGGTCGCGAGCGCGATCGCCGTCGCGCGCGCCACGTTCCGCAGGCTCCTCCGCGGACCGACGGTTCCCACATGGAAGTGGCGAACGGAATGGTTCGTCGCCATCGCCAGGGCAACGATCGAAACCGCCGCGCGCAAGCGGGACAACAGGGTCGTCAACATGTTCGGCAGGCTGGTTCGCACGCCCGTCCCTGCATCCTTGCGCGACAAGGTCGTCGTCAGGCGAACGAAGCTCGCTGGCGTGCCGACCGACCGCTTCGTGCGGATCAGCGGAGCCCCCGATGTCGCCACGATCTTGTACTTCCATGGCGGCGGATACATCTTCGGAAACCCAGGGACACACCGCAGGTTCGTGGCACGCCTCGTGGATGCCACCCAGACGTCGGCGTTCGCACCGAAGTACCGGCTTGCACCGCGCGACCCGTACCCCGCAGCGGTCGACGACGCCATCCAGGCGTACAACGGCCTCCTCGACAGCGACATCGATCCCAGATCGATCGTCCTCGCAGGGGACTCCGCTGGCGGCGGCCTGGCGCTCGCCGTGGCTCTCAGGGCTCGCTCGGAGGGGATGCCCCTTCCCGGCGGCATCATGGTGTTCTCCCCCTATGCGGACCTCACCCACAGTGCGTACACGATCCCACTCAACGTCGAGACCGACCACCTCCCCATCGAAGAACTGTCGAAGCCGAACGACTTCTACGCGCCTGGCCATGACCTCCATGACCCGGAGATCTCCCCGGTCTTCGCCGAACTTGACGGGTTCCCGCCGATGCTCATCTTTGCGGGAGGCAGAGAGATGATCCTCGAAGACGCTCTCCGCATCCATAGCCATGCGATCGAGGCAGGTGCTGACGCCACACTGGTCGTCGAAGAGGACATGATGCATGTGTGGCCTGTCGCCCTCACGTGGGAGCCGGCCACCGACAGAACCCTCGCAACGGCGGCCGAGTGGGTCAGATCGAAGATCGCCCGCGACACGGACTGACGCGGCGCCCGCTGTGCGTCAGATACCGAAGATGAGTTCCCTGAGCCGAACACGGCTGGTAGCGAACGTCTCGAGGTCCACCCGAATCGACCCGAGCCGGAGGCCGCGCATCTGTTCCCCATGGCGAGTGGCGACCCGCACGGCGCCGTCGGTGTGTTCAAGGACCCCGAGCCCGAGACACCTCCCATGCTCGTCTTGGACCCCGACGAGCATCCCGTCGAGACGGGCAAGGTCGAAACCTGCAGGAAGCGTCGGTGCGAAAACAGTCGTCTGGACCCGCCAACGCACCGGATCGTCGCCAAGATCCTTGTGAAACGCGGCCGCTCCTGCGAGCTGGCGCTCAACCGGCGATTGCGGGATGATCTCTTCGAGTGGGTCCACTTCGGCAACACGGACAGAGAGGAACCGGCGTAGCATGCCGATCACGGGATCAAGCTCGCTGCCTCTGCTCAGCGCGATGATCATCGCCGGCTTGATCAGTTCGGTGATGTGATACTTGAGCGTCTGTCCGACAACGCCCGATACGACATTGGTCGTGTCGACGACGATGAGCTCGGCGCGGGTGCGGGCGACGTCAACGAGGGCGGCGACAGCGACGACATGCGGCAGGACGACACCATTGGGTTCGACCGCGCCGACGAACCGGAGGTCGTCTGGATCTGCGAAGCGCTCCAGGTCGTGTTCGGACTCCACGAACGAGAGCCCGACGCACGCTGCAGGGCCGAC
>CAYLIR010000261.1:0-3045 GCA_964383515.1 uncultured Acidimicrobiaceae bacterium | reverse complement strand
CGGCAGCATCCGGGCTGCGGGACCTCATCGGCTCACTCGATGGCGCACGCGAGATCATCGAGACCGCTCGCGGTCTCGAAGGGTTGCGGCGCCAGGACTCGATCCATGCTGCAGCTGTGGTGATCTCTCCTGAGCCGTTGACGAACATCGTTCCCATCCAGCAGAAGGGCGAAGATGCAGAGGTTGTGACCCAGTACGAGATGCACGGCGTCGAGGCGCTCGGGCTGCTCAAGATGGATTTCCTGGGTCTGAGGAACCTCGCTACCATCGAAAGGGCCCTCGAGCTGATCGAGCAGCGCACCGGTGAGCGGCCAGACATCGACAACGTGCCCCTCGATGACGAGGCTGTGTACGAGCTGTTCCGCAGTGGCAACACGATCGGGGTGTTCCAGTTCGAGGGTGGGCCGATGCGTGCGCTGATGCGCAATCTCGGGCCAGACAGGTTCGAACACCTCATCACGCTCAACGCGTTGTACCGCCCTGGGCCGATGGGTGCGGGGATGCACCTTGAGTACGCCGACCGCAAGAACGGCAAGGTGGAGATCTCCTACCCACACCCCGATCTCGCGGAGATCCTCGACGACACGTACGGGATCATCGCCTACCAGGAACAGGTCATGCAGACAGCCCAGAAGATCGCTGGCTTCTCGATGGCAGAGGCCGACGGCCTGCGTAAGGCGATGGGCAAGAAGATCCCCGCGGTCATGGCTGAACAGGAAGCGAGATTCGTTGCAGGCTCCATCGCCAAGGGCTACGGAGAAGAGCTCGGCAAGGAGCTGTTCGGCTTCATCGAGCACTTCGCAGGCTATGGCTTCAACAAGAGCCACTCAGCTGCGTACACGCTCATCGCGTATCAGACCGCATGGCTCAAGGTTCACTTTCCGGCCGAGTACATGGCGGCCCTGCTGACAGCGGTCAAGCGGGACAAGGACAAGACCGCTGCGTATCTGCACGAATGCCGCATGATGGGCATCGACGTTGTCGTTCCCGGCGTGAACGTGTCTGAACGCGATTTCATCGCCACAGACGACACGATCGTGTTCGGACTCTCCGCTGTGCGCAACGTCGGTGAGGCCGTCGTCGACATGATCGTGGATGAACGCACGAAGAACGGGCCGTTCTCCGACTTCTTCGACTTCATCGACAGGGTCGATATCCAAGTGTTGAACAAGCGAACCATCGAGTCGATGATCAAAGCAGGTGCGTTCGACAATCTCGGACATCCTCGACGGGGCCTACTCGAGGTCGCCTATGCCACGGTGGACGCCACGGTCGAGCGGCGGAGAGCCGAAGATGCTGGCCAATACAGCCTCTTCGGGGGCGGTGACACTGGTGTTTCTGACATCTCGCGTGAGATCCCCAGCCACGAGTGGGACAAGAAAGTGCTGCTCGCGTTCGAGAAGGAGATGCTCGGCCTCTACATCTCGGATCATCCACTCTTCGGTGTCGAGAGGTACCTTGCATCGATGACCGATACCGAGATCCCTGCACTGTGGGACAAAGAGGACAGGTCACAAGCCACGATCGGTGGTGTCATCGGCGCGTTGAACCGGCGCTACACGCGCAAGGGCGATCCGATGCTCTACTTCGCAGTCGAAGGGCTTGCAGGAAGCGTCGAAGCCGTTGCATTCCCCAAGACGGTCGCCGCCTACGGCCAGATGATACGCGAGGACGCTGTTCTCGTGTTGCGAGGCAGGGTGGATCACCGTGGCGATGACATCAAGTTCATCGTCCAGTCGGTGAGCGAACCGAACCTCAAGGCAGACGCATCCGTGCGCCTTAGGGTGCGGGCGTCCCAGATGTCCCCGCTCGTCGTAGAGGAGCTGAAGGCGGTGCTGATGAACCATCCCGGAAATGCTCCGGTCTATCTCCACATGCAGGGCGAGAACGGCACGAAGGTGCTCAAGTTGGGTGCGGATCACCGTGTGGACCCACGCTCAGGGCTGTTCGCAGAGCTTCGGGAGCTCTTTGGCAGCGCAGCGGTGTTCTAGGGTGGGAGGATCTGGTCGAGCAGGTGGGTCCCGGCGAGCATCGCTCGGAGGTCGTCGAACGATGATGGAGCCGGACTGACCAGCCCGATGCTATGGATGGCGACCCCGTAGTGGGCGGACAACTCCGCCGACATGTCGCCTTGTCGACGTGCTTCCCCAGCCCACGTGCGCAGATTCGCTCGCGCCCGTGCGCGCAGGTCGGCATCGTCAACGCCCCGGATGGGTTTCGTGGCAGCGTCGACCCACGCGAGTGGGAGTGCTCGGTTGAAGATGATCCCCGCCGGATCGACCGAGATGCCGGTGAGCTCCTTGAAGAACCGTTTCGTCTCGTGCACAGGTGTCGGATCGGCGGTTGTCACGATGAGGGTGGTGGCCTGTTGGAGGTATCGCTCGATCGTACGGGACCGAGCGGACAGGCTCGTGTACATCGTCGAAAGGTCGAGGAGGAAGTCTGCCACGTCCGAGAGCATCGGTCCGCCGAGGATCGTGTCTGCGAGCTTGAGCATCGGCTTGGCAGTGAAGCGGAACAGAACGCTGCGCCCGGGGATGCGCGTCCCGGTGAGCCACTTGAGGAGCTTTCCCGAAACGAGATCGCCGGTGCGAGCGGGTGCGGTGAAGAAGTCGATCCCCCCGCCAGACGGTGGCGTGTCGACAACGATGTAGTCGTATCGGCGCGCCTCGATGTACTCGGCCATGCGTTCGCCGGCAGCGTATGCCTGGGCAGCGGGGAAGCGGTCCGCGATGGCCCGGAAGTACGGGTTGCTCAGGAGCCTGTCACCGACCTCGGGCTCGGCGTAGCGGTAGATGATCGCTTCCCACGAAGATGACACGTCGAGCATCGCCGCCCACATGGTGCTGATCCCCGCAACGCGTTGGGGCGTATCGCCGAGACCGTCGATCCCGAGTGCATCGGCGAGGCGCTTGGCCGGATCGATCGTCAGGACGAGTGTGTTGTGGCCTGCAGCGGCGAGCGTCGCGCCGATGGCTGCCGATATCGTCGTCTTTCCGACGCCCCCGGCTCCGGTCACGACGATCGCGCGTGTGCTCATACCAC
>CAYLIR010000260.1:0-3083 GCA_964383515.1 uncultured Acidimicrobiaceae bacterium | reverse complement strand
GCCGGTGCCATCTTGTCGGTCACGGTTCCTGCAACGACCATGAGGTCTGCCTGGCGTGGCGACGCGGGGAGCGGGACGATGCCAAGTCGCATGAAGTCGTAGCGCGGACCGGCGACAGCCATGACCTCGATGGCACAGCATGCGAGCCCGAACTGGAAGTACCACAAGGAGTACTTCCGCGACCAGTTCATGAGCCACGAAAGAGGCTTTGGCGCCCCGAACCTGTCGATCACTCCCACTTGAGCACACCCTTCCTGATCGCATAGACCAGGCCGAGGAGGAGGATCGCTATGAACACGACCATCTCGACGAGTGCGAACATGCCGCGCCCGACAGAGTCGAAGAAACCGAGCTGGAGGGCCCAGGGGAACATGAACACGGCCTCGACGTCGAAGATCAGGAAGAGGAGTGCGAAGATGTAGTACCGGATGTGGCTCTGGTTCCAACCGCCGCCGAGGGGATCGATCCCCGACTCGTATGCGATGCTCTTCGCCCTGCTGGGTGCGTTCGGTGCGATGAGCTTCGAAGTCATGACCGCGGCGCCAACGAGCACAGCACCGACCCCGATGAAGATGGCAACTGTCAGGTAGTCCCCGTAATACTGGTTGAGCACCTCGAAATCCCCTCGAGATCCGTCGGATGTCTGCGCGCGAACGGTCGCCAATACTACTGCTCCATGGGCGCGACGACCAGTCAATCCCGAAAATGGGTGCCAGCACGACTCCCGTGCGCGGTAGCGTTGCCTCATGGGACAGACGACCCGCCCACGCTATGAAGGCTCAAGTCTCGTGAACCTCGTGGCGGAGCTTGAGAACCGTGTCATCGGATCGGCGCTCGCGCCTCGACTCACCGATATCGCGATGCCCGCGCTCGCCGACGGCCCCACCGTGTTCGTGCTGTTCGACGGCCTGGGTGCGCACCAGCTCGATCACCCCCGAGCGGGCGCTCTCGCTGCGGCTCAGATCGGGTCGATCGATGCGCCGTTTCCAACGACGACGACCGTCAGCCTCGCCACCGTAGCTACCGGCCTCCCCCCATCTGGGCACGGGCTCATCGCCTATCAGCTGTGGAACCCTGCCGTCGACGCGGTCGTCAACACGATCCACATGACCACGATGTGGGGTGATCCGATCGACCAGCGCCATGAAGACTTCCTCCCCGGGCCAAACCTGTGGCAACGGATGTCCGCTGCGGGAGCCAGCCCCGTCACGGTGCAGCCCGCGAGCTTCGACCGCACGCCCCTCAGCCGCGCCCTATACGGCGGAGCAACGTTCGTTCCCTACACGACGACGGCTGAAGCCGTGGAGCGCACACTCGAAGCAGCCCGTGCCCCACGCGCGTGCGTGTTCCTCTATGTGCCCCACGTAGATTTCGCAGCACATGTCGCGGGCCAGGACTCACGTGAATACGACGCGGCGATGCGAGAGGCAGATATGGTCTGGGCACGTCTGGAGCGGGCGCTTCCCCCCGACACCCTCCTTGTGGGAACCGCAGACCATGGGCACGTCGACATCCCAGAGGCAGGCAAAGTACGACTCACCAAGTCGGACGAGGAGGGGCTGATCCTCTACGGAGACCCCCGAGCGCTGTTCGTGCGCGGTGACGTTCGGCGCATCGCAGGCCAACTCCCTGGAACCTGGGTTCCCTATGAGGATCTCGAGGGGATGTGGGGACCGGCGCCGCTCCATCGGGCGTTCGGAGAACGAAGGCCGGACGGAGTCGTCTTCGCCGATGATGGGCATGCCATATTCCACGCTCGCAGCAACGATCGCCTCGTGGGCCACCATGGGGGTCTCACGTCACAGGAACGGTTGGTCCCTGTGCTTGCACGGGCCTGACTGCGACCCCTGCTGCTACTGCCCTATCCCGTTGACCGAGCCGGTGATCTTGTCCAGGTTCTGGTCGAATGCGAAACAGATCACTTCCCTGTCCCCGGCATCCCATGTTTCCTCGCTCGGGGTGAACCACAAGATCTCGTACTTGCTCGTCTCATATGGCGCCCCGATGTAGGCGTCGAAAGCAGCGAGGCAGAGCTGAGCAGCCCGATTGGAGGTCCTCTCGACCCCGGGGAACGAGTCTCCGGTGAGATCTTGGTTGGCGAAGACCTCGTTGTCATGCGGCTTGTCACAGTCGACGATGGGCACATCGTCGGATGCGACCAGGTTCTCGGAAACCGCGCTTTCGGAAACCGGGTCGTCGAAGCAGGTTCCTATGTCGAGCTTGAGCACCTGAGAACCGCACGCAGACACGAACAGCATCCCGGCGACGGCGATGGCGATCCCTGTTCGTTGCATGTCTGCTCCTCACGGTCGATACAGCGGCACCATCGTACGCATGCTTGAGTGATGCGCAAAACGCGGGACGCGGATGCCGCCACGCCTCGCGGTGGTGTCTCTGCCGCCGGGGTCACCGGCTCTGCGCGCGTCGAGGGCTGCGAGGTTGGCGTTGATGACCTGCCGGATCGTAGAGGCAGGGGTCTTGGGGATCTCTAGGTGAGATCCAACTTCCAGCCTCTGGCGTACAGGCGTCCCCAGTCCGGTATCTCGGTCTTGGCGTCGTGGTGGAGTTCCCAGGCTTCCATTGACGGGCGTGGCTCCTCGAGTTCCATGTACTCGTAGTGTTTCTCGAGGACGCTGCGTTTGATCTGTTGCCGGGTCCTCATACGAACGTCCTTCGTCCATTCCTGTGGTGGTGTCTGTGCCTGGATCTCGTCGAGTCGCTGTTTGACGATCCGTTCCATCTCGAGGCCGAGACGGTCGTAGAACACGACGGGACCCTCGATCGAGGTCAGCACCTTCGCGTACCGTTTCGGGTTCCAGTCGTGGTCGTGGTGCCACGCTGCCAACCCCAGGTCGGTCACCATGTCCCGATACGTCTGGACCATCGCTGCGATCTCCTCGAGGTCTCCGGGCATATCGTTGGGCAGTTCCACCACTGGCGGATCGTCGGGGAGATCCTCCAGCAGCGGCAGGTCCGTTATCGAATAGAGAAAGTTGAGCATCTCCTCCTCGACCTCGTCGCGTTCTGCCATCCACGCCGCCCGTTCCTCCGCTGTCCATTCGCTGAAGGGTCTGTGCCGGTAC
>CAYLIR010000259.1:0-3085 GCA_964383515.1 uncultured Acidimicrobiaceae bacterium | reverse complement strand
CCAACCCGAAGTACGGTTCTGAGAAGAAGGGCGCCCCGACGTCGTACTTCCTCGTTGCCGCGCCCGAGCGCATCAGGGTCAACTGCGACCTGCGCCACGTCGACGTCGTCCTCTGCCCAGACCCCAAGATCTTCACCCACACGAACCCGCTCGACGGCATGAATCCCGGCGGAACGTTCGTCTGGGAGTCCAAGGAGGATCCCGAGACGGTGTGGGAGCGCATCCCCCGTAAATACCGTCAGGAGATCATCGACAAGAACATCAGGATCGTGTCGCTCCCTGGTTTCAAGATCGCACGCGAAGCGACCGAGCGCCCCGACCTCCAACTGCGCATGCAGGGCAACGCGTTCCTTGGTGCGTTCTTCGCTGTGTCGGGAATGCTCGACAAGTACGGTGTCAGCTACGAGCGCTATCTCGAGATCGTCCACGCCCAGTACGTCAAGAAGTTCGGGCGCTTCGGCGACGCTGTCGTCGAGTCGAACATGGAGGTCGTCAAGAAGGGCCACGATCTGATCACGGAGATTCCCCACGGCGATGTCGATGCTCCGGACAGGTCGAGCATGCGTCTCCCCGCCCTCGAGCCTTGCAGCACATGCGCTGTGGAGGTTCCGGGCACCGAGCCCCCACGGGAACAGGAGACCCGGATCCCGCTGCTCAATCTCTCCACGTTCAACAAGGAGTTCAAAGCGGGACTCGGTTACGACCAGCCGGCTACCCCCTTGTCTTCCGTCTCGATGATGGCTGCAGGCACGGGGAGAACCGCAAGCAAGTACGTGTCGCGGCGCGAAGCGCCGCTCTGGATCGCGGAGAACTGCACCGGATGCATGGACTGCATCACCGCGTGCCCAGATACCGCGCTGCCGAACGTCGCGCAGGACTTCGACGTCGTGCTCGGAACCGCCGCACGCGGCTACATCCTCGACGCAGACGAGCGCGCCAAGATGATCGAGGAACTCCCAGCCCTCGAGGAACGGCTTCGTGCCCGGCTGCTCGCCATCGTCAAGGCCAAGGAATCTGTTCCCTTCAACGATGTGCTCCGTGACGAGGTCGCCAAGATCGAATCTGTATCTCAGACTGCTCGCGACGAGTTCATGGAACTGTTCGAGCACGTGCCATTCGCATACACGAAGACCTCGCACCTGTTCCGGTCGATAGAGCGGAGCAAGCCGGGCGAGGGCGGACTGTTCTCGATCATGGTATCCGACCTATGCAAAGGGTGTGGAGAGTGCGTATTCGAGTGCCCGTGGGAGGCACTCGAGATGGCACAGGAAACGCCGAAGATCAACGCAGATCACATGTCCGGCATCAACTTCCTCGATCTGCTGCCAGATACGCCGAAGAAGTACCTTGGTCGGTTCGACCCCGAGGACCCCATCGGATCCAACGCTGCGCATCTCAAGAACCACCTCATGGTGCGTTCCAACTATGAGGCGCTCGTATCGGGTGACGGTGCATGTGCTGGTTGCGGCGAGAAGAGCGTTCTGCATGCGGTGGCGTCGCTCACCGAGGCGTACATGCGCCCGATGTACCATGCAAAGGCCGACAGGCTCGATGGCAAGGCAGCCGATCTCGAAGCGAACGGCGAGGCGATGCTTGCCAGCGCACGCGAACTCGACGAAGCATCGTACCTGCGACTCAAGCAGCTCGTTGCACACACGTTGATGGGCCTCGGCGGCGAGGACGATTCGGACACGAACGTGCGGATCGACGAACGCAACGAGATCTCGGATGCTGAAGTCATCGAAGCGCTTGTCGCAACGCTGCGCCAGGATGCGTTCAACCACAGGGACCTGCAGGCACTCGACGGAACGATGCCCAACGGGATGTCGGTTATGGCGATGGGCGCCCACACCGGTTGCAACACGGTATACGGATCGACCCCGCCGAACAACCCGCACACGTACCCGTGGATGAACTCGCTGTTCCAAGACGGGGCGACGGTGACATGGCTGCTCGGTGAGAGCTTCATCGCAGACCACGCCCGCCGCTCTGTGGTGCCGGAGCGTCTCGCAGACATGCTCAGCCTCGGTGTTGGCGTGTCCGAGCAGGACTACTTCGACATGACCCACATGACGGACAACCTGATGACCGACAGGGAAGTCAGGGAACTGCCGAAGGCATGGGCGATCGGCGGTGACGGTGGCATGGGAGACATTGGCTACCAGAACGTATCCAAGGTTGTCCTGCAGAACCGCCCGAACGTCAAGCTCCTCATGCTCGACACGCAGGTGTACTCGAACACCGGCGGCCAGAACTCGGACTCGACGCCGATGCCTGGTGGCGGAGACATGAACCAGTTCGGCCCCGCGACCGAAGGGAAGATGACCGAGAAGAAGGGCGTAGCCGAATCGTTCATGTCCGGTCATGGTTCTCCGTTCGTTGCCCAGGTGTCGATGGCCAATACGGCACAGTTCTACAAGGCACTGCTCGATGCGATCGACTACCGCGGTACGGCGTTCATCCAGTCGTATACGTCGTGTCAGCCCGAGCACGGCGTCGCAGACGATGTATCGACGTATCAGGCCGGGCTCGTGCGCGATGCCAGGTCGATTCCCCAGTTCGTGTTCAACCCACAGCATGGCGAGAGCTACGAAGAGGCGCTCGACATCTCGGGGAATGCGAACAGGGATCGTGACTGGGTCGAGATCACATCGAAGCTGACCGACCGAACCTTCCGGTACACGGTGGCGCACTTCGCCGCCACCGAGGCACGGTTCCGCAGGCATCTGAAGCCTGTCAAGGACACCGATGGGCTGGTTCCGCTCGAAGACATGCTCCTCCTGGTCCGCCAGGACGACACGGTGCATCGCAACGTGTTCGATCCGACACATCGGTCCTACGTACCTGACTTCGGGGTCTTCATCGAAGTCGAGGACCGCAAGGGCAAGGTCAGGTCGATGGCGATCTCCCGCCAGCTCGTCCTGTTCTGTGTGGAGCGGCGCAAGTCGTGGAGGATGCTCCAGTCCAAGGCAGGCGTGACCAACCTGGACTACCTCGCACAGAAGGAAGCGCTGGCATCCTTCGACGAGGATGGCGTTCCGATGGCAGACCGGTTCGTAGAGATCCGCACGCGCTTCGACAAGGC
>CAYLIR010000258.1:0-3088 GCA_964383515.1 uncultured Acidimicrobiaceae bacterium | reverse complement strand
CACCGAACCTGCGCGAAGCGACAACGGTCCTCGCCCTCACCTGGGCTGACGGCGTGCTGATGGCAGGTGACCGGCGGGCAACTGCTGGCAACGCCATCGCCCACACCCGGGTGCGCAAGGTATATGCGGCCGACGATCACTCCGCTGTGGCCATATCGGGGACTGCCGGAATGGCGACCGAGCTCATCAAGCTCTTCCAGACCGAACTCGAGCACTACGAGAAGATCGAAGGAACCCACCTGAGTCTGGAAGGCAAGGCGAACTACCTTGCAAGGATGGTGCGCGGAAACCTCGCCCTTGCCTTCCGGGGGCTCGTCATCATCCCCCTGTTCTGCGGGTTCGACACGACAGCCGACATCGGCAGGCTCTACTCGTTCGACGTCGTCGGCGGGCGATACGACGAGCTGAACTACGCGACCACTGGATCAGGAGGCTCAGCAGCCCGCAGTTTCCTCAAGGCAACGTGGAAACCCGGCTATACGCAACACGAGGCGCTCACCACAGCGATGGGAGCACTCATCGCTGCAGCAGAAGAAGACGCAGCAACGGGCGGCCCCGACATCAAACGAGGCATCTACCCAACAGTGGTTACCGTGACCGCAGATGGAATAGCAGAGATCGGCGACGACGTCCTCGCGCCGATCGCCGCTCAGGTTCTGGAGGATCGACCGTGACCGCACCGTTCTATGTGCCACCGGAACAACTCGTCAAGGACCGAGCCGAGTTCGCGCGCAAGGGTGTCGAGCGAGGACGTCCCATAGCGGTGATGGCGCTCGACATAGGCGTGCTGCTCATCGGCGAGAACCCATCGCCGTCACTGCGCAAGATCGGCGAGGTGTACGATCGCATCGCGTTCGCGGGCGTCGGCAGGTTCAACGAATTCGAAACGCTGCGGGTCGCTGGCGTCCGCTACTCGGATCTCAAAGGTTATTCCTACGCCAGGGCGGACGTGACAGCGAAAGGCCTCGCCAATGCCTATTCCCAGACACTCGGCCAGATCTTCACACACGAGGTGAAGCCATACGAAGTCGACATCATCGTCGCCGAACTCGGGCCAACGGCTACAACCGACAAGCTGTTCCGTATCCGATTCGACGGCACGCTTCAAGATGCGGGACCGATCGCGGTCCTCGGTGCAGGGGCCGACACGATCGCCGAGTCCATCTCGGACGGCTACGAGCAGGGCCTCGCGCTGTCTGAAGCGCTCACGCTCGCCACCGAGTCAATCGCTGCGGCGATGGAACGCGAGATACCGCCCACGGCGTGGGAAGCTGGCCTCCTCGACCGCTCCGCTGAGCGCCGCACGTTCACGCGGTTGGCCCCCTCCGACATCGCTACAGCGATCTCGTGAGCGCCTGAACGTTCCCCTTGGCGCTCTACAAGGTACGCTGGAGGTGTGAAACGACGCATCTTTGGCATCGAGACCGAATACGGGGTGACCTGCGTCTTGCGCGGACAACGCCGCCTGTCACCCGACGAAGTCGCGCGTTACCTCTTCCGGAGAGTGGTGAGCTGGGGCCGGTCGTCGAACGTGTTCCTCGAGAACGGCTCCCGCCTCTATCTCGACGTTGGGTCACACCCGGAGTATGCAACGCCTGAGTGCGACAGCATCTACGACGTCGTGGCGCATGACAGGGCAGGCGAGCGGATACTGGAAGGACTCGTCGCATCGGCCGAGCAGCGCCTTTCCGAGGAGGGCATCCGCGGCGATATCTACCTCTACCGCAACAACACCGACTCTGCAGGCAATTCGTATGGTTGCCATGAGAACTACCTGATCCGCCGCCAGCCCGACTTTCAGCGAACCATCGACACGCTCGTCCCTTTCTTCGTGACACGGCAGATCTGGGCTGGCGCGGGCAAGCTGCTCCAGACGTCCAGGGGCACCATCTACTCGCTCGCCCAGCGCGCCGAACACATATGGGAAGGCAGTTCGTCTGCCACAACGCGGTCCCGCCCCATCATCAACACCCGAGACGAGCCCCATTCCGATGCTGAGCTCTATCGGAGGTTGCATGTCATCGCAGGGGATTCCAACATGTCCGAGTACGCTACGTACACCAAGATCGGTGCCACCGTGGCGATCTTGGAAATGCTCGAAGAGAACGTGATCTTCCGCGACCTCACGCTCGACAATCCGATCAGAGCGATACGTGACATCAGCCATGACATGACCTGTAGGCGGAAGATCAGACTCGCGAACGGAAGGGAGCTCTCGGCTCTCGACATCCAGTGGGAATACCTCGAGCGTGTCATGCGCTACGCCCGGAACACCGGCGTGTCGCCGGAGATCGACCGGGCGATCGCCATGTGGGAGCACCTGTTGACCGGTCTCGAGAAGGACCCCATGACGCTCAGCCGCGAGGTCGATTGGGTAGCGAAATACCATCTGCTCGATCGCTACAAAGCCCGCCACGGACTCGCCCTGTCCGCAGCAAAGCTCGCGCTCATCGACCTCAACTACCATGATGTCAACACACAGCGGGGCCTCTACTACACGTTGGTTGCAGCCGGGCTCATGGATCAGATCGTCACCGACAGCGACGTTCGAAAAGCGATGCGTGAACCGCCGCCAACGACACGTGCACGCCTACGGGGCGAGTTCATCAAAGCGGCAAAGAGCAAGAACCGGGACTTCACCGTCGATTGGGTTCATCTCAAGCTCAACGACCAGGCGCAGCGGACCGTGGTGTGCAAGGACCCTTTCAAAGCATATGACGAACGGGTGGAGCGTCTCATCGCGACGTTGTAAGACGGCTTCCCATGAGCGGGGGGTGGCGATACGATACAGGTCGTGCACAACGTCATCGAACGCATCCTCAACCTTCTGGCCTACCTCCTCACGGTCGGACGTCCCGTGACCGCAGACGAGATCCGCTACACCGTCAAGGGGTACGACCAGCCAAGCGATGCCGCGTTCCGCCGCACGTTCGAACGCGACAAGGATCTCCTGAGGACGCTCGGCGTTCCGCTCACGATGCGCTACACGGACATCTGGGAGGTGGAACTCGGCTATGTCGTGCCATCAGACGAGTACGCCATCGACGATCCTGGGCTGACCGACGAGGAACGTTCAGCCCTGTTGGTC
>CAYLIR010000257.1:0-3111 GCA_964383515.1 uncultured Acidimicrobiaceae bacterium | reverse complement strand
AGGATCCTGTGAACACGATCGAAGAGATCGAGGCAGCGCAGCTGCGCGATGACATCCCTGACTTCGGTCCGGGCGACACGGTGCGCGTCCATGTGCGCGTTGTCGAAGGAAACCGCGAACGTGTCCAGATCTTCGAGGGTGTGGTCATCGGACGCAAGGGCGGCAACGGGGCGCGTGCGACCTTCACTGTCCGCAAGCTCAGCTTCGGTGTGGGTGTGGAACGCATCTTCCCCCTCCATGCTCCGATCATCCAGGAGATCGAGGTCATCCGTCGCGGCGACGTGCGCAGAGCCAAGCTCTACTACCTGCGCGATCGTGTCGGGAAAGCGACGAGGATCAAGGAGAAGCGCGACTGACCGTCTTCGCCCGTCCAGCATGTTTCAACGAGCCGGCCGCGACCACGGCCGGCTCGTTGGTTTGGAGCTGCGATGGCCGATAGCGAGGACACACGATCGCTGGATGTATGTCGCCGATCCTCGCGTCGGGTTCGCTGATGACGGCAGTAAGGTTTCCGCGTGACCAACGATCAGAACATCCAATCCCCCGGTATGCCCGAGACGCCGGATCCGTCTCCTGTCGTCGCGGCATCGGGGAAGCACAAGAAGGCGCAGCTACCGTTCTGGATAGAGCTGCCGATGCTCATCGGTATCGCTCTCATCGTTGCGGTCATCATCAAGACCTTCCTCTTCCAGGCCTTCTACATCCCGTCCTCGTCGATGGAGGACACGCTCCAGATCAACGACCGGGTACTCGTGAGCAAGATCAGCTACAGCTTCGGAGACATCAACCGCGGCGATGTGATCGTGTTCGACGATCCCCGCGGCGGTTTCGAACAGCCTGAGGAAGGCGCGGTCACGTCGATGGTGCGCAATCTCTTCGAGTCGGTTGGCCTGATCCCGCCACAATCGGAGTTCATCAAACGGGTGGTTGGGCTGCCTGGTGACAGAGTGGAGGCCGTTGACGGTGTTGTCGTTGTGAATGGCATCACCCAGACCGAGCCTTTCAGGAAGCAGCCAGAAGCGGCGATCCCGGACTTCGGCCCGATCATCGTTCCCGAAGGGGAGTTGTTCGTCATGGGTGACAACCGGTTCGCGAGCCAGGACTCGCGCTACTTCGGCACGATCCCCATCGATACGGTTGTGGGCCATGCCCTCGCGGTGATCTGGCCACCGAGCAACTGGTCGGGTCTCTAGCCGACGCCCGGCACACCAGATCCTGTCATTGTGCTCCGATACGGTGTCCCCATGACACGACGACAGGAGATCGGGCAGCGAGGGGAGTCCGCTGCCGAGTATTTCCTGACCGCACACGGGTGCCGAGTTGTCGGCCGAAACGTGCGCGTCGGCCATGACGAGATCGACCTCGTCATCCAGGACGGGCCATCATACGTGGCCGTTGAGGTGAAGACGACCACGCGTGGGAGAGATCCATGTGATGCTATCGATGATGCAAAGATGGACAGGATCTGCCGAGCAGCGCGCAGGCTCCGGCTGGACATCGCCAGGATCGATGTCGTGGCGGTCCGCTTCGATGACGAGGGAGTGACGTTCCGCTGGGCCCGTTCGGTGGCATGACGCGTGGTGTGCGGCCGTGTGTCCTGTGGGCTGACCGTGTCCTACTCTCTAAGCAGCGGTGGGATCACACGCCGCACGAGTCCTTCGACGTAGGCGTTCGAGATCTGGTCGTGGTAGAGGAGCCTTCGAAAGTACAACGGCCCGATCAGCATGTCCGCGATGAGGTCCGGGTTGGCCGTGTCGATGAGGAGTCCGCTGCTGACCCCCTCCGAGACGATGCTTCTCAGGAGCGTTGGACCAAACTCGGTGATGCGTTCGAGTGCGGCGAAGACATCTTTGTCCCACTCGGCAAGGCCGATCATCGCTGCGAGCGTTCTCCCTCCGTCACCATTGAGCGCGCGCGCGAACGCGTGCAGGGTCGCTGTGACGCGGTCCAAGATACCGAGATCGCTCTCTGAGGGGAGAGGGGCAAGATCTGCGCTCGCCCGCAAGAGGTCGACGAGGATCGCTGCGCGGTCTGGCCAATGGCGATACACGGTAGCGCGCGCCACGCCAGCGCGCTGTGCCACCTTGAGATGGGTCACCGCCTCTGCGCCTTGTTCGGCGAGCAGGTCACTGGCAGCCGCCAGCATCAGGGCCTGGGTACGTCGTGCTTGTGCGTTCATGTTGTTGCCACCATAGGTGTGCGGTAGTTTCATACAGATGATACAATATGTCTCAACATATTCAGTTTGTCTCATATTGAAGGTGACTCATGCTCCCACGTCTAGGCCGATATGCGGCCACCCATCCCTGGCGGTTCATCGTCGCATGGCTGGTCGCGGCAGCGATGCTTGTGGGCTTTGCGGCTACCGTCGGCCCAGCCTTTACCGAGAACATCGCTGCCCCGGATTCTGAGAGCAGCGAAGGCCTCGCCATCCTCACCGAGCAGTTCCCGAGTGCAGGTGGTGATCAGGGCACGATCGTGTTTTCCGCAGACCAGGGTGTCGACGATGCGGACGTGCGATCTGCGATGATCGAGATGTTCGATGCAGCCAAGCAGGTCGATGGTGTTGTCAACATCATCAGCCCGTACTCCCCGATGGGCGGGACTCAGATTTCCTCGCAGGGAGACAGTGCAGGGAAGATCGCCTATGCGCAGTTGATCGTCGAAGCGGGAACGACGACAGCGGAGGGTGCAGAGATCGCCGAAGAACTCACTGCCCTTGCCCCGAATATCGACGGTGTTGACGTTGCCCTCGGCGGCGACATGTTCCGTGAGCGCAAACCACCGAACTCGGAAATGCTCGGACTTGCGTTCGCGATCTTCGTGCTGATCGCAGCTTTCGGATCCGTCCTCGCAATGGGTCTCCCGATCGCTACTGCGGTGGCAGGTGTCGGCGTTGGTGCACTGACGACGGTCATGATGAGCAACCTCATCGAGATGCCGGATTTCGCAGGGACGATCGGTGTGATGATCGGCCTGGGTGTCGGTATCGACTATGCCCTCTTCATCGTCACGAGATACAAGGAGTACCTCGATCGAGGGAGTTCGACTGCAGACGCTACCGCGGCGTCGCTGAACTCGGCAGGGAGAGCGGTGCTGTTCGCAGGTGTC
>CAYLIR010000256.1:0-3139 GCA_964383515.1 uncultured Acidimicrobiaceae bacterium | reverse complement strand
GAAACGACGTAGTGCTCGACGGAGATACCCTCCGCTGCGAATTCGGGGATCTCGCTAACGTGGGCTCTCGTGGCATCCATGAAGTCAGGCATGCCTGGCACCGGTTCGAGACGGCCTCCGAGTTCCTTGAGTTTCTCGTTCGAAAGGTCACCGAAGATACCCTCACGAACGTACGTCAAGAGATGCCCAAGATACGCGGTGTCCTTCTGGATGATGACGTCGTTGCGAGCGTAGAACTCGACGAGTCCTTCCACCTCTTCCCAGAAGACCGACGGGTCGACGTCGTATTCCTCGAAGATCGGATCCTGCATGTTGGAGGGGATGAGCGTCTTGTCGAAATCCCAGATGAAGGCGATAACCGTCTGGGTGTACAGCGGAGCTGGCATGGCCCGACCTACCTCTCCATCGGTTGGCGGTTCACTACGGCCTTTCGTGGCTCGAGAACCGTACCATCTCGTCGTTGAACCACCAGCCCTGCAACGAACACGGGGTTCCGCGCAGCGCTGTGTGCGCATCGCCAAGGCGAGACACGTGAACGAGCACGTTGAGGTGCCAGCCTCGCGCCGCAACCGTCCAAGCGACCTCCGCGAGCATCTCCGTGGCTGAGTCGCCGTCGAGAACGACCTCGACCGTGTGGATGTCTTTGGCAACGATCGCACGGATCGCACCAACGGATCTCGGTGAGTCGATGAACTCTGCAAGCGACATGTGCGTCGCATCCTCGACATGTGACCGGTAGACGTCAAGGACGGCCTCAGCCACGTAGTCGACGTTCGTTGTTGGTTCCTGTACAGCTACCGCCACATCCGCCTCCGCAGTGAATAACAGTATTGTAATTCATTTCGGGGACGACTGCGAATAGGATCAGCCCGGATGGCCCACCGAATAGGATCCAGAGTCCTCGTCGAAGGAGAGATCGACGATCCCTCTCGCGTTCGCAGCCTTGATGAACTGGAGGAATCCGCTGTAGCCGAACTTGCGCTCGGAGAAGGTCTCGTCCATCTTCCGCATGTCATCCTTGAGGCGTGACAGTGGCACGGGCGTACCTTTGGGAGCTGCATCGATGATCTTCTTGAGCAGCGTGAACGCTTCCTTCTCCCCTCGCCCTTCAGCAGGGAACGATACTTCCGGATCACCCTGGCGGGCCGACTCGTTGAGGTGTATGACCCCGCGATCTGCGAGGTTGCGCATCAGCTCGCCGAAGGATCGGAAGCCGTAGTCGCTCTCGGAGAAGGTCGAGTCCTTGCGCAGCATGGCTCGCTTGATCTGCGAGGACCGTATGGTCGTGTCCCCCGATCGCAACAGGCCAGAGAGCGTTCGCGACACGGTGCGGTCGAGGGACTTGAGGTCCCGCATGTGGTCGGGGTCCTGCTCGGCGTCTGTCTTGCCTCGACGCAGCACCTTGGCCTGGGGCACCTCAACGCCATCGAGGCTCTCGTAGAAGATGAACTCGTCGCATGCAGGCGGCAGGAGTTTGGAGGTGGACGCTTTGAGCCCGACGCCGATCACCTGCTTGTTGAGTTCGCGGAGCTTGTGCACGAGCGGCGAGAAATCGGAGTCGCCCGTACAGATCACGAACGTGGTCACATAGTCACGCTCGAAGGCGAGTTCTACAGCATCCACCGCCATCTTGATATCCGCTGCGTTCTTGCGGATCAGTCCCCTGCGCTGTGGGATCTCGATGAGTTCGACGTGGTTGGTCGTGAGCATCTGGCGATCCTTCTCGAAGAACGACCAATCGGCGTAGGCGCGGCGCACCACCACGCGGCCACGCTCTGCAAGCGCATCGGCGACAGGGCCAAAGTCGAAGGTGATGCCAAGGTCCTCGCGGGCACCTATCGCGAGGTTCTCGTAGTCGATGAACAAACCGATCCGTACGTCTTCCATGCGCCCAAGCGTATCACCTCCCACGGCTGGGGCATCAGGCGTGCCAGGAAGCAAGGACCTCCGTTGCCCACCCTTTGACACGTTCGACGATCTCGGCCGGGTCCTCGTCGGGATCGCGCTCGATCGGCTTGCCGAACCGGACATGCACCCGCGTGCCGTAGGGAATGGGGAACATGTTGTGCGCGAACACCTTCCACGAGCCGTCGATCACCGTCGGGACGATAGGCAGATCGGGGGCACCGGCCATGAGCGCGGCGACACCGCCAACCCTGTAGTCGCCGAGAGAGCCATCGCGCGACCGGGTCCCCTCGGGGAAGATCACTGCAGATACCTGGCGCTGCTGGCACTGGGCCGCCATCTGTGTGATCGCGTGCATCGCCTGATCCCGGTCCCCACGGTCGATGAGTGCGTTGCCGCCACGAGAAAGATTCAGGCTGATGGCGGGAATGCCAGATGCGAGGGACTTCTTCGCCACGTACTTCGGGAAGTTCCGGATCAAGATGCCGCCGAAGATCGGGATGTCGTACATGCTCTGATGGTTCGACACGAACAGGTATCCCCCGGAGTCCTCGATCTCCTCGAGGCCCTCGATCTCGAACTGCACGCCAGAGATCCTGAACACAGCGAGAAGCGATCTCTGCAGAGCAGCCATGGCCCACTCGAACGGTCGCAAACCGAACAGAAGCGCGATCCGACCGACAATGTCGTAGAAAACGAGCGTAAGAGCGAACGCGGTCACGGTGAGAATCGAGAAGAACCAGTCGCGCGCCCGGGACATCATGTGATCGTGCGCAACCACGCGATGAGCGCAGCGTTGACCGCATCGGGACGCTCCTGCTGTGTCCAGTGCCCACAGTCTTCGACCACGACGACATCGAGGTTTGCGATCCATCTGTCCATGCCTTCGCTGAGCGACAACGGCAGTACCGGATCGCTGTCGGCTGCGATCATCAGCGTAGGCTGGACGATAGGGTCGCCGATCGTGTGAGCAAGTGCGGCGGCATTCCGATCGATGTTGCGATACCAATTGAGCGGACCCGTGATGCCTCCGGCGGTAAAGGCCGCAACGTAGGTAGCGAGTTCTTCGTCAGACATGAACTCCCTGCGACGGGCAGCACCATGGTAGAAACTCGTCAGCCATGCCTGGGGATCCGCAGCGAATCCAGCCTCAGCTTTCCCCTCTTCCTGGAACATCAACACGTATCCGAAACGCCCCGCGAGCTGCTCAGCGAGGACATCCGTCGTCGGGAAT
>CAYLIR010000255.1:0-3151 GCA_964383515.1 uncultured Acidimicrobiaceae bacterium | reverse complement strand
CGGCTTCCCCACCGTCGGCGCAACGTATCGACGGCCCGCTTGAGCATCGTCTTGAGTGTCAGGCCCATGCCCTTGACAAGACCCAGGAATGGGAATGTGGGTCCGGCTTCCATCACAGCACCACCTTCCCGATCGAGACGATCGCGATGTTCGCCAGCGCCAACGGGATGAGCCACGTCCATGCAAGCGACTGGAGCTGGTCCTCCCGTACGCGTGGCCATGTCCACCGGATCCAGATGATGATGAAAGCGAGAATGGCGATCTTGGCAAGCAGGATCCCTGGACCCAGGATGTTCGCGAGGTCGCCTGTGACCCCAGGGAAGGCGTAGCCGCCGAGGAAGAGCGTTGCTGCGATCGCAGACAAGCCCAAGAGTGCAGCGTACTCGCCGAGGAAGAACATGGTGAACCGGATGCCCGAGTACTCGGTGAGATAGCCCATGGTCAGCTCAGACTCGGCGATCGGCATGTCGAACGGGATCCGCGACAGTTCTGCGACAGCCGCGATCATGAAGATGAGGAAGCCGATGATCTGACCCCGGAAGATGTATGGCAATGCGACATCGAACGAACCCACCGTGAACCACACCTGGTTCTGGGCTTGGACGATGCCGTTGAGTGACATGGTCCCCGCCTGGATCACAACAGCGACCACAGCGAGCACGAGGGGGAGTTCGTAGGCGATGAGCTGCGCTGCGGCCCGCAATCCGCCCATGAGGGAGTACTTGTTCGCTGATGACCACCCCGCCATGAGCACGCCAAGCACCGAAAGCGACGAGATCGCCAGCACGAAGTACACGCCGAGGTCGAGATCGACAGCAACGAGCTTCGGGCTGAGGGGTATCACGACGAATACGGCAAGCGTCGACATCATCACGACATACGGCGCGAACCCATACACGGCGCGGTCTGCCTTTGCCGGAGCGAGGTCCTCTTTCTGGAGGAACTTGGCAGCGTCGGCCAACGGCGCCGCCCAGCCCCATCTCCCACCTGCGTAGTACGGGCCGATGCGCCCCTGCATGTGTGACCCAGCCTTGAGCTCTGCGTAGATGGTGACGAGCACGGTGGTGAGCACGAGAGCAAGAGCCACGAGCACCTGGACGAGGACGAACAGCCAGAAGCTCATCGGTCCACGTCTCCGAGCACGAAATCGAGCGAGCCGAGGATCGCCACAAGGTCGGGAACGAGTTGTCCCGGGAGGATCCATGGCAAGATCGTGAGGTTGGAGAACGACGTTGAACGAATCTTCAACCGGTACGGCATCTTGCCACCCTCAGATACGATGTAGTAACCGAACTCCCCCTTCGGGTTCTCCGCTCGCGAGTACACCTGGCCCTTCGGCGCTTTGAGCACACGGGGAACCTTCGCCTGCAGCGGGCCTGAGGGGATCATGTCGATCGCTTGTCTGATCATGTTCGCGGACTCGCGGATCTCATCCTGGCGCAGGACGTACCTGGCATAGCAATCCCCAGCGGTCCGTGTCACAACGTTGAAATCGAGCTTGTCGTACATGAGGTAGGGATCGTCCCTCCTCAGGTCGTAGTCGACGCCAGAGGCTCGCAGGTTGGGCCCAGACAGTCCGTACTCGAGTGCCTTGTCAGCTGGGATGACGCCGACGCCCATCGTGCGCATCTTGATCATCTCGTTGCCCGTGACCAGCGTGTCGAGGTCGTCGCAGATCGTATCCATGCGGTCCATGGCTTCGGCGGTTCGTTCGAAGAACCCCGCGGGTAGGTCCATCGACTGCTTCTTCGTCGTGGCGCCACCACCGTATGCAGGCTTGACGCCGCCGACTCGGTTGAAGTTCGGGTGGAACCTTCCCCCGGTCACCTCTTCGATGAGTTCGAGGATGAACTCGCGTTCGCGCAACGTATGCATGAGTGGTGTCGTCGCGCCCAGTTCGAGCGGGTACGAGGACATGAACACGAGATGCGACGAGATGCGGGCGAGCTCGGACAGGATCAGCCTGATCCACTGTGCGCGCTCGGGAGCCTCGATGCCGAGCAGCTTCTCGACACCGAGGATGAACGGCACCTCGTTGGCGAACCCGGACACCCAGTCGATACGGTTCACGAGGGCCGTTATCTGTGCGTAGGTGCGCACTTCCGAGAGCTTCTCGTACCCGCGATGCATGTAGCCGATGACGGGTTCGACATCGCGGATGCGCTCACCGTCAAGGTTCGCAACGAGTCGGAGGACACCGTGGGTCGAAGGGTGCTGTGGACCGATGTTCAAGGTCATGTCCGGCGTCTGGAGCTCAACAGATACGGCGACCTCGGAACGGTGCATCAGCTCCCGTGCTGTTGGCTCTCGCGGCGTCACGATGCACCTCCCTCGCCGGCGTCGGCCTTCGGCTCCGGCATAGGTTCCACATCGACGGTGCCCGGCCACGGCTTGACCTCGCGCGAGATGAGCGGGTAGGACTTGAGCAACGGGTTGCCCACGAACTCATCCGGCAGGTACAGGTTCGTCAGGTTCTCGTTCCCGACGAAATCGATGCCGAACATCTCGTGTGCTTCGCGTTCGTGCCACGCCGCCCCACCGATGAACTCGGTGAGCGATCCGATAGCCGGCTCGTCCTTGTCGAGCGCTGCAACGAAGATCGCCGCATCGCTGTTGCGCACAGAAGACAGCCGGCAGAGCACCTCGAATCGTTCTTCGAGCGACTCGGGATCATCTACGCCTTCACCGACCTCGGTCGTCTTGGACCAGTCGATGGCCGATAGCCAAGAGAAGAACTCGAGGTCCTTGCGAGCCGCAACGATCGTCTGTGCCCACTTGTCCTTGTCCACGAAGACCCGTACCGTGTCGAATGCGACCTCATACCCGATCGCCCCCAGGCCCTCAGCGAGGTCGGCGGCATACCGTTCGAGGGGCGATGTGCCCGAAGCAGCGGCGGTTTCTTGCTCGTCGCTCATCGATCCCCCTTCCACTTGACCTTCGGATCTTCGTTGGTGATCTGCTGCTGAAGGAGGAGGATCCCCTCGAGAAGGGCTTCTGGCCGAGGTGGACAGCCGGGAACGTACACATCGATGGGGATGATCTGGTCAACGCCCTTGGTCACCGAGTAGGAGTCCCAGTATGGCCCGCCGGTGTTGGAACACGACCCCATGGAGATCACGTACTTGGGTTCGGCCATCTGGTCGTACAGTCG
>CAYLIR010000254.1:0-3203 GCA_964383515.1 uncultured Acidimicrobiaceae bacterium | reverse complement strand
GCCACGGCGTCTGGGATCGTATGAACGATCCTGGGTGGCGGTATCCCCGCAACGACGAACGACGAAGTCGTCGGCCGAAGCACCCCCTCAGGCGAAGCAGCGCCACCGACGATCATGTTGAAGACGTGCGACTTCCCGGCGCCTGTGGGGCCCACGAGCAGAACAACAGGCTTGTCTGCCTCAGATCGCTCGATGACATCGAGCGATGAACGCACCCCGTCGAGAACCCTCTGGGCCTCGGGGGTGAGCAACACCGAAGGGACGTCGCCCAGTGCCGCACGCAGTGCCTGTATCTGTTCCATCATGTCCATTCCACCATACGTGCCCATACCAATGTGCCATTCACGCTTCGGTTCCAGCGAACAGACCCCATGCGTCCTCGGTCTGGGGAACGTCCCCGTGCAGGACTTCGAAGTCCTCCCACGGGTACACAGCTTCGACGACCTCCGTTGGGACCGCAAACCAGGATCCTTCCGGATCAACCTGCGTCCTGTGCGCACGCAGCGCGTCGCGTCCCCGTTCGATGTACCCCGTGACGTCGATGCGCACCGTGCGGCGCCGCGGCTCGGTGTAGCCCTCGAACCTTTCGATCCACGAAGCGAACGGGGACGTGCCGGTCTCCTCGAGCATCGCTGCATGCAACGCGTCGATGCGCGCCCGGGTGAATATCGGGGCGTAGACCCTCGGAATCTGCCATGGGTCGCCCGCATCGGGAAACCGGCTACGATCGGCTGCAGCGGCAGGAAGCGCCGTCGTGAGCGCGTGGATGGCGAGATGGTCCGGGTGCGGGTAGAGCTCGTGGGCGTCGTAGCCGAAGACCACGTCAGGGCGTTCGGCGCGCACGATCCGTACGACACGCTCAAGCACCGAGGTGAACTCCTGGTTGCAGAATGCCTCGGCGTATCCGTTGTCAGGAGATTCCGGCATCCCTGAGTCCCGGTATCCGAGCATCACGACCGTGTCGTATCCGATGATGCGCGCTGCTGCTTCCAGTTCCTTCGCCCGGATCTGAGCGAGCCGGTCTGCAACCGCAGGTACGTCCATCGCCGGGTTGAGGATGTCCCCAGCCTCGCCTCCTGTTGCGGTCACGAGCACCGCCCGCGCACCGGTGTCGACCAGCCTTGCGACCGTTGCAGCACCCTTCGAGGACTCGTCGTCTGGATGTGCATGGAGGGAGAGGATGGTGCGCGACATGGTGGGCTAGGAAGGTAGCTCAGCATCAGGCCTAGATGGCCATCGTCACCCCTGCTAGAAGCGTGACGGCGGGTGAACCGCTATCTGGTGCCCGTTCATATACTCCTGTACACCTCGTCCAACCGATGCGTGGAGCAGCGATGGCAACACCAAGATCCAGACTCTTCTTGCTGATACTCGCCCCATTGCTGATCCTGGTACTGCCGCTCGCGATCTACTTCGTTGACAGTGCAGCCGCATCTGAGAAGGTGGCGAGGAACGTGATGGTCTCAGGCGTCGACGTTTCGAGGCTGACCATGCCAGAGGCCGAAGCAGCGATCGACGACTACACGACCAGGATCCTCGCGAACACGGTAACCGTCGAAGTCAACGGCAAGCGATTCCGCCTCTCACCCACCGACGTCGACATGACGTTCGACAGCGACACGGCCGTCGCCGCGGCGATGCACCAGTACAAAGGTGGCATCAGGGACTGGTTCAAGGCGTGGGCTTCCGAGACCAACATCCCCGTCGAAGCAACGATCGACCCTGAGCTCCTCGAAGAGAAGTTCAGGGAATGGGAAGTGGCCGCCATTCCGAACCCCGCCTTCCAGGGCGCGATCGAGATCGTGAACGGGAAAGCACAGATCGAGCCGCCCGCCGACGGGAAGATGATCGACCGCGACATCGCCGTCGGGCTTGTCGAAGAGGCACTGACGACAGGAGCGATCGATGTCGTCAGCCTTCCGACGACCACGTCGACGCCTGGCCATACGATGGAGCAGCTCCAAGCCGCTGCTCGCGATGCCGAAGCAGCGATCCAACGCGGGGTGCAGCTCACGAACGACGAGTACGAGGTCACCTTCACGGTCGAACCGGCGGATCTCGCACGAGCCATCGTCATCACCGTCGATGAAAACACCATCGACACCTCACTGGATCCGGATGTCATCAAGCCCCTGATCGAAGAAGCCAGGGACGACCTTGAGCTCGATCCTGTCAGTGCCCGATGGGAAACGGTCGTCGTCGATGACTTCGAGAACTGGGATGAGAACTACCGGATCACCGACCCCAGGCGTGTCCCCGGATCTGGTGGATTGCCCAACGACGACACGATCAGGCTGATCGCTGGCAAGAACGGCACGAGAGTCGATGTCGACCAGGCCTTCGCCGCCGTCGAGCAGGCGATGCTCGGCGATGGCACAGGAACGCTCGAGCTCACACTCGACAGAGAGCCGAAGCTGACCACCGAGGAAGCCAAGGCGTATGGCGACCTCTACGAAGTCTCCGAGTTCACGACGTACACACCAGGGAGGAACAGGGTTTCCAACATCCACCTGATGGCAGATATCGTCGATGAGGCGATCGTTTTTCCGGGACAGACGTTCTCTGTCAACGACCGCGTCGGCAAGCGAACCCTCGAGAAGGGTTTCAAGTACGACTGCGCGATCGTCAGCGGCGTCGTCGAGTGCGAAGAAGAAGCGGTCAACATCGGCGGTGGCGTGAGCCAGTTCGGCACGACGATCTTCAACGCCATCTATTTCGGCTGCTACAAAGACATCGAGCATCAGCCGCACAGCATCTACTTCTCGAAGTACCCCGAAGGACGGGAGGCGACGCTCGGGTTCCCTCACCCCGATGTCAAGTTCCTCAACGACTCCGATGCGCCCGTGATCATCCGCACGTCGTACACGAACCGGTCCATCACCGTGACGTTCTTCGGCAACCAACATGGCATGACCTGTGGGACGACGCGCTCTGACAGATCCAACATCACCGACCCCCAGGTCGTGTATCGCAAGGACACCGACGGCATCGTTGCACCCGGCAAAGAGAAGGTCCTCAGCAAAGGCTCCCCGGGCTGGAGCGTCACGAACACGCGCATCTTCTATGACAAGGATGGCAAGGAGATCAAACGGGAGAAGTTCCCCTGGCGGTACCGGGGTGAGAAGAACGTGATCCTGGTCCATCCATGTGACAAGCGTGTCGGGGGCAGCGGCAATTGCACGCCCACAACGCCGAAGCCGCCA
>CAYLIR010000253.1:0-3213 GCA_964383515.1 uncultured Acidimicrobiaceae bacterium | reverse complement strand
GACCTTCAACGTCGATGAATACCAAGAGGGTGAAGAAGCTGGCATCAAGTCGGGCACGCTCACGATCCGTGGCGACAACGCCTACGGCACGTTCGAATCCGAACGAGGGACGCACCGGCTCGTGCGGATCAGCCCCTTCGATTCCAACGCGCGTAGGCACACCGCTTTCGCTGGCGTCGACGTTATCCCCGAAGTCGATGTCGAGGAGATAGAGATCGAGGGGGAGGATCTCCGCGTCGATACGTACCGTGCGTCGGGTGCCGGGGGACAGCACATCAACAAGACGGACTCGGCTGTACGTATCACACATCTGCCGACAGGGATCGTCGTGTCGTGCCAAGCTGAACGCTCGCAGATGCAGAACAAGGCCCGAGCCATGCAACTGCTCGCCGCACGGCTGGCGGAACGAGCTCGCCAGGAGCAGATGGCCGAGGTGGAGGCCATCCGCGGCGACAAGACGGAGGCGGGCTGGGGGAGACAGATACGCAGCTATGTGCTCCAGCCATATCAGATGGTCAAGGACCTGCGAACCGGGTACGAGGTCGGCAATGTCACCGGAGTGCTCGACGGCGACATCGACGGACTCATCGACTCGTATCTCCACTGGCGCAGGTCGGAACTGTACGAAGCGTGACCGAGTCGGCAGGCACGCCACGAGATCCTGAACTTCGTCAATTACCTCGTGTTTACGTCCTTGGGGGGTAACCTTCCAGTTCGCGCCCCAACAGTGGGCGTCTCGTCGATCACTCTGGGCACACGTCAATGATCAAGCTTGAGAAGGTAACGAAGGTCTACCCGGGCAACACTGTTGCCGTCAAGGATGTAGACATCGAGATAGCGAAAGGCGAATTCGTGTTCCTCGTTGGCCCTTCGGGCTCGGGGAAGTCGACACTCATCCGGCTCATCATGCGTGAAGAGGCCCCGACGAACGGCGATATCTGGGTCGCAGGCAAACACGTTTCCGAGCTCCAGAACTGGAAGGTCCCGCATCTGCGCAGATCGATCGGTACCGTGTTCCAGGACTTCAAGCTGCTCCCGAACAAGACCGTCTACGAGAACGTTGCGTTCGCCATGGAGGTTACGGGGAAGCGTGCAGCGGCCATCCGGAATCAGGTGCCACAGGTCCTGAAGCTCGTTGGTCTGTCATCGAAGGCCGACCGGTTGCCGAGGCAACTCTCAGGTGGTGAGCAGCAGCGAGTAGCTGTCGCGCGAGCGTTCGTCAACAGGCCGCTGATTCTGCTCGCCGATGAGCCGACGGGGAACCTCGACCCGGGAACATCCGTTGGCATCATGCGTATCTTGGACAGGATCAACCGAACGGGCACGACCGTGGTCATGGCAACCCATGACCACGCGATCGTCGATGCGATGCAGCGCAGGGTCATCGCACTCGATCGAGGGCGTGTGATCCGCGATGAGTCGCGCGGTATCTACGAAGCACCACCGGAGCCCCCAGCGGCGACTTCGCCTGAAGGAGAGACCGAACCAGCGTTGCGATCAGACGACCTGCCTGACGTCGGAACTCCGGAAGCCGACGGCGGAGGTCCTGTAGCGGAGGATCTGCAATGACCGCCGTCGCGTATGCCCTCAAAGAGGCGTTCAACAACCTCGGGCGCAACGCCCTCATCGTGCTCGGCGCCATCCTTGCCGTGTTCATCTCGCTGACCCTGACATTCGGCACGCTGGTGTTCGGGGAGATCGTCAGGGTCAACACATTGCAATGGGCTCAGGATGTGCGCGTGATAGCGTTCCTCCAAGATGATCTGACCGCAGCTGCCACGGACGACCTCAAGCAGGAGATCGCGTCGTGGCCTCAGGTCGAGGACGTCTTCTACGTATCCAAGCCGGAAGCTCGCGACGAAGCTCTCGTCCTGTTCTCGAACGATGAGGCAATGCTGCGTGTCATCGGGGAGAGTCCCGACCTCCTTCCCGCGTCGCTGCGAGTCCAGCCGGTGGATCCACAGGACTACAACCTGATCGTTACCCGCCTCCAATCGTCGCCCGGTGTGCAACAGGTAGAGTCTGCGGACGAAGCGATCGACGCGATGATCGCGCTCAGAGACGGCCTTCGGATCATGTTCTGGCTCCTCGCCGTTGCTCTTGGTGTTGCCGCGGTTGCTTTGATCGCCAACACGATCCACATGGCGATCTATGCTCGTCGCGAGGAGATCGAGATCATGCAACTTGTTGGAGCGAGCAACTGGTTCGTGCGAACGCCTTTCCTTATCGAAGGGGCATTGGAAGGGCTCATCGGCGGAGCGCTCGCTGTCGCCTTCATCGTGATCGCGCAGCAGCTGGCTGTC
This sequence comes from uncultured Acidimicrobiaceae bacterium, assembly GCA_964383515.1. Classification (GTDB taxonomy): domain Bacteria; phylum Actinomycetota; class Acidimicrobiia; order Spongiisociales; family UBA5794; genus JAMBLL01. The sequence continues at coordinate 910 of CAYLIR010000253.1, read as the reverse complement.
GATCGACTTGAACAACTCCCATCGTGGATCAATCTTGCGATCCAGAAGGATTTCCTCCTCAGGCAGGGCGCGCTGGTCTTGCTGTTCGGGGTTCTTGCCGGCCTGATCGGCAGTTCTTTGAGCCTTGCAGTCCACCGCACTCTGCGCTCATGACGAAGCGGCTCTCCCTACTCGCGCTCATCGCCATGCTCACAGTCGCAGCAGTCGCGCCCGCCCGAGCGACCGGTTCTGAGGACGACCTCGCGGCGGTCAAAGCGCGTATCGCGTCCCTCGAGCGGCAGATCCAGGCATCGTCTGGAGAACGATCGAGCATCGCGAGCGAGGTGGTTGCGGCCAAAGGGCGACTCGATCGTGCAGAGGCCGCGGTTGCGTCCGCCCAGGAAAACGTCGACGCGCTGCGTGAAGAACTCAGCCAGCGGCAGGAAGTGCTCGCCGGTGTGCGCACGGAACTCGCTGAGCGTCTGATAGAGCTCGCAACGACCCGCGGTGAACGCGACGATGCACGCGGCAAGGCGGAGAGTGCTGTCATCCAGGCATACATGAGCGGGGGGGTGGACGAGCCGAAGATCGCGTTCTCCGCACGAGGCATCGCCGAGGTATCCGTCGGCATCGGCTACCTCGACACCCTCACTGGACACAGTTCGGCGGCTGCGGAGCGCTATGGGGAGATCCTCGTCGCCGAAGAGCGTGAGCGTGCCAGGATACAACAGCTCGAGGCATCGGTCGCCGTCGAGGTACAGAGGCTCGAGGACTCCGAACACGAAGCAGAGGTCCTTGCATCTGAGCTTGCAGTCAAGCGCGCTGCCCTCAACAACGAGTACCGCGCTCAGGCTGACCTGCTCGCTCGTGTCGATGCTCAGATTGCTGCATTCGAGGAGGAAAAGGAGGATTTCGAGAAAGAGGAGGCTTC
>CAYLIR010000252.1:0-3221 GCA_964383515.1 uncultured Acidimicrobiaceae bacterium | reverse complement strand
CGAGGAGGCCGAGGTCGTGTCGCTCAACACTGCCACGGTCGAACGCACCGACGTTGTGGCTACCGAGACGCTCGCTGGAACGCTCGGCTTCGAAGCTGGTGACCCCGTCGTGCACCGCACCTCTCCCGATGGCATCGCGACCGTGAAAGGTTTCGCCTCTGGTGTCGTCACCTCCGTAGTCGACGAGGGCGAGTTCCTCGAGTCGGGTGACGTGCTCTACGAGATCAACACGGTCCCTGTGGTCGTCCTCGCTGGGGAACTGCCCGTGTACCGTGCGTTCAACTCGCGCATGTCCGACGGGCCGGACGTCGAGCAACTCGAGCAGGCGCTCGCCGATCTCGGCTTCGACCCCGACGGGGACATGACGATCGACGAGGACTTCACATCCGCCACCGCAGACGCCATCGAACGCCTCCAGGAGTCGCTCGGCACCGAGCAGACCGGGAGGCTCGACTTGGGCTACGTGGTCTTCTCCCCGGAGATCACCTATGTGGCGGACGTCTTCGTCGAGGTGGGAGACGAGACGGGCCCCGGTTCGCCGATCGTCGCGACGTCCAGGTCGGTGTCCGGTACGGTGACCCGTACGGCAGCCGAGGGTTCGACTCTCAGGCAGGGGGACGCGATCGTCGATGTGGACCAGGTTCCGATCGTCGTGCTGCTGGGTGACCTGCCCGCCTATCGGACGCTCGCACAGGGCGATGAAGGAGCCGACGTGCGCCAGGTCGAAGAGGCACTCGACGCTCTCGGGTTCGGTTCCGACGGCCTCAGGGTCGACGGCACGTTCGATGCCGACACGGCCGCCGCGCTTGTGGCATGGCAGCTGTCGATCGGGGCGGTCCCCGACGGCGTCGTGAACCTCGGCGACGTCGTGTTCGTGCCGGAACCCGTCCGGGTGGGGCAGATGCTCGTCGGCGTAGGGGACACGGTGACCAGCGGTACACCGTTGATCTCGACCTCTGCGAACTCCACGACCGTGGCGGTGGAGCTTCCCACGGACCAGCAGGATCTGGTGGTCGTCGGTGACGCCGTCGTGGTCGAGATGCCAGACGCTACACGTGAGCCCGCCACGATCAGCGAGATCGGAACGGTTGTCCAGGTGAACCAACAGGGATCCACCTACTTCGAGATGACGGTGACGCTCGACGACCCCGCAGCTGCGGAGGGCCTCGATGAGGCTCCCGTCGACGTCGAGGTGGTCAGCGACCGGGCAGACGACGCCCTCACGGTTCCCGTGACCGCCCTCGTCGCCCTCGCAGAAGGCGGATACGCGGTCGAGGTCGTCGGCGACGACGGATCCCCCACCCTCGTGGCGGTCGACCCGGGACTCTTCGCAGACGGGAAGGTGGAGGTGTCCAGCGAGGACCTCACCGTCGGCGCGCTCGTCGTGGTGCCGTGACGACGCCCCAGCAGACGATGAAGGGCATGGCCCTGGCGCTCACCGGCGTCACGAAGATCTACCCGGGTACGCCTCCGGTGAGGGCGCTCGTGGACGTGGACCTCGCCATCGACGACGCGGCACTGCTCGCCATCGTCGGCCCATCCGGGAGCGGGAAGACCACGCTGCTCCACATCATGGGAACCCTCGACAGAGCCACCTCAGGCACGGTCCAGGTCGCAGGCCTCGATGTGGCACACCAGACCGACAAACAGCTGTCGGCGATCAGGTCCCGCCACATCGGGTTCGTGTTCCAGCAGTTCTTCCTCCTCGCGGGAGAGTCCGCCCTCGACAACGTCGCCGACGGCCTCCTATACACCGGCATGCCACTCGATGAACGACGCGACCTGGCCTACGCATCCCTCGAGAAGGTGGGTCTTGCCAACCGGGCGACGCACATGGCGACGAAACTCTCCGGCGGTGAACGCCAACGCGTCGCCATCGCCAGGGCGGTGATCGGCGACCCCAGGATCATCCTCGCCGACGAACCGACGGGGAACCTCGACAGCAGGTCGGGTCTCGCCATCATCGAACTGCTCGAAGACCTCAACCGCGAGGGCGCAACGATCGTCGTGATCACCCACGACAGGCAACTTGCGGCGCGGCTTCCACGCCAGGTGTCGATCCTCGACGGCATGGTGGCCCACGACGGAGGAGCAGGGGCGTGACCGATGCGACCACCGTTCCCGTCGAGATCGAGCCGTCGAGGCTCGCGCCGCTCGACATGGTCCGGGCTGCCGGCATCGGCCTGCGGACACGTCGCCTCCGGTCGATCCTGTCCGCCCTCGGGATCATGATCGGCATCGGCGCGATGGTGGCGGTGCTCGGGCTGTCCGAGAGCTCGAAGTCGGACCTGCTCGCCCAACTGGACCGGCTCGGCACGAACATGCTCCAGGTCCAGGCCGGGACGGGGATCGGGCTGGGGTCGGGCGAGCTGCCGGATGAGGCAGCGAGCATGGTCTCGAGGATCGGCCCGGTCGACATGGTGACAGCCGTCTCGGACGTCCCCGACACGCGCGTGTACAAGAGCGACTTCGTTCCTTCGGGGCAATCGGGAGGGCTCTCGGTGCGTGTGGCCGAACCGAACCTGCTCGTGACACTCCAGGGCACGATGGCCGACGGCCTGTTCCTCGACGAGGCGACCCCGGACTATCCCGTTACCGTGCTCGGATCGGTCGCCGCGGAGCGCCTCGGTATCCGCACCCTCGATACGCCGGTCAACGTGTGGCTCGGCGACCAATGGTTCTCCGTCGTGGGCATCATGGACAGCCTGGAGCTCTCCTCAGACCTCGATCGCGCTGCCCTCGTGCCCGAAGCTGCCGCCCGCAGGTACCTGACCGACGACCTGGTGCCTTCGACGCTCTACGTCCGGACCGACCCCGCCCACGTGGACGACGTACGAAACGTGATGGCCGCGACCGTGAACCCGGAGAACCCCGACCAGGTCGAAGTGACCCGCCCATCGGATGCGCTCGAGGCGCGTGAAGCGGCGGAGTCAGCGCTCACGAACTTGTTCCTCGGCCTCGGGGCGGTCGCCCTCCTCGTCGGAGGGGTGGGGATCGCCAACGTGATGGTGATCTCCGTGCTCGAGCGCCGCGGTGAGATCGGCCTTCGCCGCGCACTCGGTGCGACGCGTCGCCACATCACCGTCCAGTTCTTTGGGGAGTCGCTCCTTCTCTCAGGCATTGGAGGTCTCGGCGGTGTGCTCCTGGGCACCGCCGTCACAGCGGCGTACGCGATGTACCAGGGCTGGGGCGTGCTCGTCCCCGGCGTAGCGATCGTTGGC